>DAOWNP010000124.1 GCA_030642545.1 Desulfobacteraceae bacterium
ATTTAATAAAATATCATAAACAGAGTTTATTGTTTCTTCAATACTTGAAGATTCTATCTGCATTAAGTTGTGTAGCTTTTCAGTTGTATCATTGCGGAAAAGGTCAAATTTTAACAGTCTGTCAGTTATTTTGTTCATTTGTTATTCTCCTGATATTTTAAGATAAGTCAATAAAACGCTATGGAAATAATTTTGACCGCAACCATATGCTGTTATATTGTGCAGACCAAAATTATTTTTTTAATGCAGAAAATTTGGATAATTTAGTGTTTTTTAGTTAATTTTTATACTCATAAAAAAATAGTAAAATATTATATTTGTAAGTATTAGTGTGCAGGTGTTATAAAAAATAACGATTTGAATATACTCAATAATTATAATATATTATATAGTAACAATTAGCAAAAGATTATTTTTTTATTTAGTCCTTGTTCCTAAAGGTTATTTTTATCAAAATAAATAGAAAGACGACTAAAAGTTGTATTATAAATCTGCATGATCTGTTTTGAGATTATTAGTTTTTTTTCATCGTGTAAGAATTTATCACAGTGATATTTTTTTATTTCTCTGTTACGTGCTTGTCTTATTGTATCCATAGTAACCGGAGGAGACAGCCCAAATATATCAAGATCAGCTATAATATTGTCAGGGAGATAATTTTTGCCGGCGGGTTTTTTTTGATTTTTGGAAAAATGGTTTTTATAGTTCTCTTTATTTTCTTTTTTATAAAAAGAGGAAGCTTTGCTTTTTGTTTTATGATTGTTTGAGCTGTTAAATAGAGGTAATCTGTTTTTGTAAAAGTTAGTATTTGTTTTTATTAATTTATAAATTCTTTTAACAAGATGAGCCATTTTTTTATTTTTATCATTTGAATAATTAAAATAAATAGAATAAAATAATATTAGATAATAAAATTATTTCAGTTAATATTTGTTTGCACTTCTAAAAAAGTGTCGGAATCAATGGGAATTTATAAGTTTATATATAGATAGTTAACAAAAAAACAGATTCCGCTTAAGGCACTGAATATTCGTAATGCTAACAAAAATATTATATAAGGTACAGGCATTTGAAGATAAATACTAATGTTTTTGATTATATTCCTGTGACAGGAAGATTTGTAATATCGCTTATAAGAGAGGTTGGTGCTGTTTTTGTATTTTTTTATCGAGGATTTGTGCATATTTTTTCTTTTCCCTGGCAAATTTTTAAAATAGTTAGCCAGATATATTTTATAGGGACAAAATCTATTGTTATTGTCGGGCTTACAGGGACTTTTACAGGAATGGTTTTAGGAATGCAGGGTTATTATTCTCTGGTTAGATTTGGAGCAGAAGGGATGCTTGGTGCGGTTGTAGCACTTTCTCTAATAATGGAGTTGGGACCTGTTCTTGCTGCTATAATGGTTGTGGGAAGAGCTGGCTCTGCTATAGCAGCTGAAATTGGTATAATGAGAATTTCAGAGCAGATTGATGCTTTAGAGACAATGGATATAAATCCTATTCGTTTTCTTGTAAGTCCCAAGCTTGCTGCAGCTATGATTAGCCTGCCTCTGTTGACAGCACTGTTTGATGTTATGGGGATTATCGGAGGTTATTTAACAGGATCTGTTTTATTGGGTGTAAGCCCGGGTATATTTTTTTCATGTATGGAATCAACTGTAATGTTTTCTGATGTTGCCGGAGGTTTTTATAAGGCATTTGCTTTTGGGATAATTCTTACTGTAATAAGTTGCTATAAAGGTTTTTATGTTCATAAAAGACCTGATGGATTTGGAGCAAAGGGAGTTAGTACAGCTACAACTTCAGCAGTTGTTTTGTCTTCTGTTTTTATCCTTGTAGTGGATTATATATTAACCTCTTTTTTAATATAGGAATAGAATGCCGGTACCGTTAATTGAATTTATAGATATATATAAAGGGTTTGATAATAATAAAGTTTTAAAGGGTGTTACTTTTAATATTTATTCAGGTCAAATTACAAGTATAATTGGAAAAAGCGGTATAGGTAAAAGTGTCTTATTAAAGCATATTATTGGTTTGATGATACCTGATAGAGGAGATATACTGTTTCAGGGGAAATCCATTAGAAAAATGAAAAAGTCTGAACTTTCAAAACTAAAAAATAAAATCAGCTATATGTTTCAGTCAGCAGCACTTTTTGATTCAATGACTGTTATTGAAAATATATCTCTTCCTTTGATTGAAAAATCAAAATTTTCAAAAAGTAAAATAAAACAAAAAGTCAGAGAAAGAATGAATCAGTTAGATCTTTACGGAATTGATAATAAATATCCTGCACAACTCTCAGGTGGAATGAAAAAAAGAGTAGCTTTAGCAAGAGCTTTGGTAACAGGTCCTGAAATTATATTGTTTGATGAACCAACTACAGGTTTAGACCCCATAAGAAAAAATTCGGTACATAGTATGATTTCAGATTATCAGACAAGACTTGGTTTTACAGCTATACTGGTAAGTCATGAGATTCCTGATGTTTTTTATATTTCACAAAGAATTGTTATGCTTGATGCCGGTAAAATTATTTTTCAGGGAAGTTACAGAGAAATTTTAAGAAGTAAAGACCAGCAAGTGCTTGATTTTATTACAGGGAGTCAGAAAAAACCTGATGGGATGACAGGGCTGGTAGGACATTCTATAGGGAACAAGCGTATTTATGAGGAGAAAGAGAGGTTGGGCAGGCATGGTATTCCATTTAGTTTAATTATGTTTACAGTAAGAAATTTTGATGAAATAAATGACAGGTTTGGTTTTACAGCAGGTCAAACCGCATTAAAACATATTTCTGTTCAGGTGGAAAAGTATTTACGCATAAATGATTGCAGCTGTCGTAATTCAAAGGATTCTGTGTTATTAATTCTTTCACATACTAACATAGAAGACGCTAAAAAGGTTTTTTCAAAACTTGTAAAAATATTTGCAGATTCAGGCACAAAAAATATTTTGCCGGATTATAGTTTTTGTCTTGAGATGAGTGGTAAAGTTATTGAAATTAACTCTGAAATGGTTATAAATGAAATTATTGAAGGTAATGCTGGCTGGGAAAATATGGATAGTCAGTTTAATCTTTGTTATGAACGTGGATGAATTAATATCCACAAGTAGGCACATATAGATTGTCACATAATTACCCGATTTTAAAAATTGGCACAAAGGTCAGAGCGAGGAGATAATACTAAAATATATATCTTAAGACCGATAACTTAAGTGAAATTATTTATGTGACTGTTTATAGATTTGGGTTAGAGCTGTTTGTTATATTATCTCTTTTGGAGGGATTATGAAAAAGTCGTCAATAGAAATGATGGTGGGCATATTTGTCCTTATTGGAGCTTTATGTGTCGGGTATCTTACAATAAAGCTTGGCAAGATGGAGATGTTTGGTGATGATTATTATACAGTAAAAGCCAGGTTTGAATCAGTTGCTGGTTTAAAAACTGGTGCTGATGTTGAAATAGCAGGGGTGCTTATAGGTAAGGTTCAGTCTATTGCTTTGAGCCATGAGCTTCAAATTGCTTTAGTTGAACTGAATATAAAAAAAGAATTTGTTTTAACTGATGATGTGATGGCATCTGTTAAAACATCAGGGTTAATAGGTGACAAATATATTCAGCTTATCCCAGGAGGTTCAGAAATTATTTTAAAAAGTGGTGATTTAATAACAGAAACAGAATCTTCTTTAGATATTGAAGAGTTGATAAGTAAGTATGTTTTTGGAAGTCTCTGATAGTTATTGATTCTTTACTGTTTTTTATGAGGGATAATATAATGAAAAAGGTTGTGTTTTTATTTTTTGCTTATTTTTTTTATTGTTCTTTTGCAATAGCGGGTTCTATGCCTTTGGATGCTCTTAAAGGTCCTATTGATGAAATAATAAGTATTTTTGAAGAACCTGAATTTCAAAAAGAATCTGATAATGATGAAGTATATAAAAAAAGGGTAATTAAAATAGCAAAAACGATTTTTGATTTTACTGAAATCTCTAAAAGGGTTCTGGCAAGGAACTGGAGGCGATTTTTACCAAAAGAGCGCAAAGAGTTTGCTTTGACTTTTGCTGATTTTTTATCGTCAGTTTATTATGATAAAATAAAGCAGGCCTATAAAGGAGAGGTTGTTCAATATTTAAGTCAGGAAAAATTAAGTGCAACCAAAGCAATTGTTAAGACTGTAATCCCAAGAAACTCAACTGTAGTTGATATAAATTACCGTATGATTTTCCGTAAAAAACAGTGGAGAATTTATGATGTTAATATTGAAGGAGTTAGTCTTGTTAAAAATTATAGAGTCCAGTTTAATAAGATTCTTTTTAAAGAGTCTCCAGCTCAATTAATAGAAAAATTGAAAAAAAAGAAAATAAAAGATATTCCAGGTATAAAAGTTTCTTCAGAATAGAATAAAAATTTATTCTCGTTCATAGTGCAGCAGCTTTTTATTTTAATTATTTAAAATCAGGGTATTTTCTTTGAATATTAAACTTTTTATAATATTTGTTTCTATTTTGTTTATAATTTCCTGTGCTCATGTTTCAAATGTAAAAGAAAATGGTGAATTTTCAAAAGAGTCTCAGGTGCAAACTGCTATAAATGTGGATAATGAAGGCATTGAAGATGAGTTTTTAGATGAAAACCTTGACTTTTTAGATGAGGAAGATGAGGAATATGACAATAATACAGTATATATTTATGATCCTTTATACTATTATAATAAGACAATATTTGTATTTAACGACAAGCTGTTTTTTTGGGTGGTAAAGCCTGTATGCAAAGGATATAAAGCGGTTGTGCCCAATGTTATAAGGCAATCTGTCAGAAATTTTTTTATTAATATAGCAGCTCCTGTAAGGATTATTTCATGTTTTTTGCAGTCAAAGCCTGAGGCAGCCGGTAATGAGATTGGACGTTTTTTGTTAAATACCACAGCAGGGGGGTTGGGTTTTTTCGATCCTGCTAAAAACGATCCAAGGCTTGTATTTAATGATGAAAATATGAAACAAACCCTTGCTGTATTTGGTGTGGGAAATGGTTTTTATATTGTGTGGCCCTTTTTTGGTCCTTCTTCATTGAGAGATTCGATAGGTTCTGTTTTTGATTTGTACCTTGATCCAGTACCTTATATAGATTTTGTTACAGTCAGGACAGGTGCATTCTGCATATATTATTTAAATGAGGCGTCTTTTCAAATAGATGATTATGAAGCTTTAATAGAGGCATCATTTGAACCTTATGAAGCTCTTCGCAGTGCATATGTTCAAAATAGAAATAAGAAAAATAAAGAGTAAATTATGCAGCAGATATGTAAAGGTATTTTTATGGTTACTTGTGCCGGAGGAATAAGTGTTTTAAAGCCTCCGGTTAATATTTATATAATACCTGGGAAAAATGGAATGATTTTTGATGCAGGATATGGGGACAGGAGATCTGTTGATTTTTTGCTGAAGGAGATATCAAAAATAAGAGCATACTGCAAAAAGCATTGTACAGGGACAGATCTTTCACAAATTATGGTAAGTCATTCCCATCCAGATCATTTTTCAGGGCTTTATGAGTTGAAAAAAAAACTTGGACTATCTGTTTTGCTTACATCAGATATGTCAAAACTGATTACTTCAAAAAAAGAATATAGAAAATCATATGTAGAGACTTTAAACAGCGGTGAATACAGGAGCCAGAAACATAGGCTGATTAATATTTTTAAACCTGTAGCAGATGTTTTATATGAAAAAAATTATGGAACCAGATTTTTAAAACGAGCTGATGTTATAATAGAGGCAGATTCGTATATAAATATTAATAATAAACTCTGGAGAGTTTTTCATTGTCCAGGGCATTGTGATGATCATATCTGTTTATATAATCAGGAAACCGGAGTTTTATTTGCTGGTGATAATGTTTTAAGATCAATCACGACCTGGATTGGACCTCCGAGATCTTCACTGACAAAATATTTATCATCTCTTTTGTATATGAAAAAGCTGCCCGGGCTTAAAATAATATTAACAGCTCATGGAAGTCCTGTTTTAAACCCCAAACAAAGAATTAAACAGATTCTTAAATGGAGAGCTTTAAGAACTCTTCAGGTATATACTGTTATTAAGCATTCCAAACAAAAGTCATTATCTTTGGATGATATTGTCAAAAAAATATATGAAGGCCAGGGCTGGATAAAATATAAAATGGCAGAAGGCTGGATACAGCTTACTCTTGAGCATCTTGAATTTAAAGGGCGTATAGCAAGAGACAGGAGTAAGAATAAAGCAGTTTGCTATTATTGTAATTAAGAAACGACAGACTGTTTTCTAACGCTAATGTATCCAAATCCTGTGTTAGAAAATAAATTTAATCCGGAAAATGTAGCGGGTATGCCTGCGGTTAAATTAAATTTTTGTCTTGAACTTGAAGAAATTTTTATTCTGTAACAGTCTGTTGATCCATAATCTTTTTTTACTCTCTGTTTACAATTATTCTTGTATCTTGAACTGCCCTACCTTTTCTTTTAAATTCTCTGCAAGCTTTATAAGCTCATCAGCATTCAAATTCACATGGGAGCTGCTGTTTGATATCTCATTGGATGCCTGATTTACCTCTGCTATATCTTTTGCAATCTCTTCAGACACAGTGGAGCTCTGGGCTATATTTTCAGTAACTTCGGAAATTCCCAGGGATGCCTGACCAACATTGTCGGCTATTTCTTTTGTTGTAGCAGACTGTTCCTCAATCGCTGTGGCAATGGTATTTACGATCTCGTTTACCTCATTTGTAACCTTTGTAATCTGTTCAATCCGGGTTACTGTTCCATCAGTGGAACTTTGAATGCCTTCAATATTACTTCTTATCTCACTGATGGCTTCAGCTGTTTGTTTGGCAAGTTCTTTAATCTCGTTTGCCACAACAGCAAAACCTTTTCCTGCTTCACCTGCTCTGGCAGCTTCTATTGTTGCATTCAAAGCCAAAAGATTTGTCTGTTCTGATATTTCGGTAATTGTATTTGTTATCTTGCCAATCTCCTGTGCTGCTTTGCCAAGCTTGCATACCTCTTCAGAAGC
>DAOWNP010000002.1 GCA_030642545.1 Desulfobacteraceae bacterium
ATTAATCTTTTTTTAATATTTAAAATATTTTATTTAATTTATCGAACTACGTTAAGTTATTTTATATTTGATTTATTATATAAATTCATTTATTATATATAAAGTTAAATATAAAAATACAATACTTTAAAATCTTATATCCTCAACCTAAATAAATTCATTTATAAAAATAAAAAAATAAGGTGTTTTTTATGATAAAAATATTATTTTTTTCATTAATAATTTCCTTTTTATATACAGGAAAGGTTATAGCTAATCCATATAAATTTATTACTTTAAAACAAACTTTTAACTCTATTGATCAAAATGTTAACTCTATTGATCAAAATATTAATTCTATTGATCAAAACAGCAACTCTTTAAACACAGAAAACAATTATAATTTACAAAAAAAATTTTTTTTACCTTCACTTATAGAAAGTACCCGTATAAATTATCCTGTTTATTATTGTAAGGAAATATTACCTCTTAACGATCCTGTAACAAGAGAAAAATTTGAAAAAGAAATAATTTTAACTTTGTGGGACAGGCCTCAAATTATTTTATGGGTAAAACGATCAGGCAGACATATGAATTTTATTGAAAAAGTACTCTTAGAAAACAATATGCCTCTTGACCTCAAATATATACCTGTTATAGAGAGTTGTTTAAGACCTCATGCAGGTTCTTCAAAAGGAGCTGTCGGATTTTGGCAATTTATCAAATCAACAGGTGTTAAATATGGTCTGACTATTAATAATAAAATTGATGAACGCAGAAATATATATAAATCAACAAATGCAGCAATAAAATATTTAAAAGACCTTTATAAATTCTTTGGTTCATGGACTCTTGCTACAGCTGCTTATAATATGGGTGAATCAGGGTTAAAATCAGAAATAATTTTTCAAAATGTAAATGATTTTTATAAACTTTATCTTCCTGTTGAAACACAACGTTATATACTAAAAATAATTACAGCTAAGATGATTCTTTCAAATCCTGAAAAATATGGGTTTTATTTTAATAAAGATGATATTTATAAACCTGTAAGATTTGAAAAATTTAATTTGGAAATTGACAAAAAAACATCTATAAGTATAATAGCTTATGCTGCTAATTCAACTTTTAAAATTATAAAAGAGTTAAATCCTGAAATAAGAGGAGCTTATTTATACAAAAATCGTGAAATTTTAATTCCTGAAAATTCTAAAAAAAAATTTATCTCACGCTTTAACTTTGCTTTAAAAAGAGATATTAAAAAGAACTTTTTTAAACAAGTTTATACTGTAAAAGAAGGAGATAACTTAGCATCTATTGCAGATAAATTTAATATAACATTAAATATTCTTTATTCTTGGAATAATATAAAATCTAACAAATTTATATACCCTGGTGATAAACTTAATTTATACACAAACTTTAATTATTAAAATAAAAAATATGCTAAAAAAAAATTATATAAACTTTTGCCTTTTTTTATTTTCTACTTTTTTTCTTTTTCTATTAATAAACACTAATGCTTATGCTGAACGTTTAGCTGTTATAGTTAAAACTGCAAATATAAGATCAGGTCCCGGATTAAAATATGATCTTATCTGGAAGGTTGATAAGTTTTTTCCCATAAAAATTATTAAAAAATCCGGTAACTGGTATAATTTTTCAGATTTTGAATCTGAAACAGGCTGGATTTATAAAAATAACTTAAAAAAAATTAAAACAATTATTACTTTAAAAGAAAAATGTAATATAAGATCAGGACCTGGTATTAAAAACAAAATAATATTTACAGCAGAAAAAGGAGTTGCTTTTAAAGTTATTAAAATTAAAGAAGACTGGTTAAATATTTTACATGCTGATGGTGATATTGGATGGATTCATAAATCTATAGTGTGGTAATTGTAAATTTTTACATCATTTATTTATAATTTAGGAAAAAAATTTAATAAAACCACAGGGATATATTTTATATTCCTGCGGTTTTTAAATATTATTTAAAACATATAAATTTAGTAGTGTCTAATTAGAATTTTGCCTATTTTATTTCTTTGTAATTTCCTAACCGGACACTACTGAGTAATATACTAAAATCTATATATTTACTCAAGCAGTGCACTTTGATAAGCCTCTTCTAATCTATCTTTTAAATATTTAATATCATATTCATCCCATTTATCTAAATCAAAACAATAACCATCCTCTCCTGAAAGACCTTCCGGAATTAAATCTCCTTTTTCCTCACTATCTTTTATCATCTCTTCAAAAAAACATACTGAAAGCCATCTATCTTCAGGATTGTCATCTATAACATCCATAACAACAAACAAATTTCTTTTCTGATTCGTATGTATACATCTCAAAGAATAACTTATTCCGGGTCTTGCTTTAAATTGAAAAAAAACACCTTCTTTTTTTTCAAGATCTTTTTTTAATTCTACATATGCTTTTTTTATTTTTTTTGAATTATCAACCCAGGACTCTATAAACTCTTCTATTTCTTTTATTGTTTCAGTCATAAATATAAACCTCTTTTTTTTATCATTTAACAATTTTTACAATGTTTGAAGCTTTAACAAATTTTATTTTATTTTTTAATTCGGGTAAAAATTCTTTTAATATTTTATAAGTCATTTTATAAGGATGACCTATTCCTACTGCATATCCTTTTTTTTCGGCAATTTTAACCAGTTTTTTTAATTGATTTTTAATAAAATTTTTATCTCTTTTATGATCAATAAAGATATCCCTTTCACTAAATAAAATTCCATAATCAGATGCAACTGATTTACATATTGTTTTATTTGTTGTTCTACTATCTATAAAAAACAAATTTCTTTTCTTTAGAATAGAAAATAATTTATGTATTTTTAACGGTTTACTTGTAATTAATGATCCCATATGATTATTAACACCTTTTAATCCATGTATAGACTCTATATTAATATTTATTTGCTTTATAAATTCAGCAGAAGACATAGACATCAATAAAGCACCTTCTCCAGGATCAATTTTAGGATATTCATATGGCTCCATAGGAAGATGAAGCATTATTTCTATATTTTTTTCCTTAGACAATAAATTGAATATTTTTTTATTATATGTTCCATATGGTAAAATTGAAAAAGTTAAAACTGTATTAAGGCTTAATAAATTTTTAACAAATTTCAAATTATAACCTAAATCATCTACTATTATGGCTATCTTAGGAAACTCATTATTTTTTTTATTTATAAAAAAAAGATCTGTCTTTTTCTTTGCTTTTGTAAAATTTTTTATTTGCTTAGGGTAAATTTCAAATATAAAATCTTCTTTTTTATTATTATTATTTATTTTTATTTTATCTGGAACTAAAAAAAAATTATTAATAATAATTCCAGATAAAATAACTAACAACAATAATATACTTATTGTATATAATCCTTTTAATAATTGTTCCTTAAAAGAGTAAACTCTTTTTTTTTCTGCTTTCTTTCTTTTTTTTTGTTTCATTTAAAATTTTTTAATATTTCATATCCTATTAATATATCAAGAGCTTTATCAATCTGACTATCTTTTAAAAGATTTTCAACTTTTAATTTCCCATAATCAGCATCAATTTTCTTTTTCTTTTTCTTTTTTATTTTTTTATCTTTTTCCTTTTTAAAACCTTCTGCTTTTAAATGATTTTTTAAATCCTTTTCTTTTATCATTATATCATTTTCATTTTGATTATCTTTATAATCTAAAATTCTGTGTTTAACATAAAGATCTGGTTTTATTCCTGTTGCCTGTATAGAACGTCCTTTAGGGGTATAATATCTTGCTATGGTAAATTTTATTCCTGATCCATCATATAAAGGTTTTACCGTTTGAACAGAGCCTTTTCCAAATGATGTTGTTCCTAAAATAAGAGCTCTTTTATAATCCTGCAATGCTCCTGCAACAATTTCAGAAGCACTGGCACTTCCTCCGTTTATAATAACTACCATAGGATAATTTTGTTTATCTCCATTTTTTGTTGCTCTAAATGTATTTGTATTATTCCTGTCTTTACGACCTTTTATTTTAAGTATAATTCCATCATCAATAAATTGATCTGTAACTGATATTGCTTGATTTAAAAGACCTCCTGGATTATTCCTCAGATCTAATATCAGTCCTTTTAAAGAATTATTTTCTAAATTTAATTTTTTTAAAGCTTTTTTAAGATCTTTTGTTGTATTTTCCTGAAAATTAGTTATCCATACATATCCATAACCTGATTTTAATGTTATAAATCTCACACTTTTAATAGGAATAACATCTCTTGTTAAATTATAAGTAATTGGTTCTGAAACACCTTCCCGCATAACTGTTATTTTTACATCTGTTCCTTTTTTCCCCCTCATTTTTTTTACAGCTTCCCAGAGCTTCATTTCTATTGTTAATTCACCATCTATCTTGATAATAATATCACCTGGTTTTATCCCCTTTTTATAAGCAGGGGTTCCTTCTATAGGAGATATAACAGTTAATATACCTTTGGGCATAGTTATTACAATACCTATACCATCAAATTCTCCTTTAGTACCTGTTTGTAACTCTTTAAAAGCATCCTTCGGTAAATATTGTGAATGAGGATCAAGTCCATGTACCATTCCCTGAATAGCATTTTTTATTAATTCCTTAATATCTACTTCATCAACATAATTTTTTTCTATCTGTTCTATTACTTCACTAAAAATTTTAAGTTCTTTGTAAGTTGAATCATTATTTGCTGAAAGATTTCTATAATAACCTGTTATTAATGATAATAAAACTATAACAAATACAGTTAAAAATCCGGTTTTATAATATTTTTTTTTGTTTTTTTCATTCATAAACTTACTCCTTAATTAGCCTCGTTTTTTTAACCATTCTAAAGGATTTATAGATTTACCATAATGGCGTACTTCAAAATAAAGACTTGCATTTCTTATTGATTTATTACCAACTGTTGCTATAACTTCATTCTGTTCAACATAGTCCCCTTTTTTTTTAAAAAGCTCTTCAGTATAAGCATAAACTGTATAATAATTACTGCCATGATCAATTATTATCATATTACCGTAACCTTTAAACCAACCAGAAAAAAGAACATTTCCTTTATATACAGATCTTACAGGATCTCCTCTATCAGCTCTAATTACAATACCATTACTAAAACCATTAATAGAATAATTTGAACCGTATTTTTTAATTATTTTACCTTTTACCGGCATTATAAGCATTCCTTTAGTAGATAAAAACTTAATTTGTAAGTTCTTATTAATTATTTTACTTTTTCCAATCTGTAATAATAAAAGTATTTGATCAAGAGTATGTGCTTTTTTTTTTAAAATATTTAGAGAAGAAAGACTTATATTTTTTTTATTACGAATATTTTTGATCAATTCCTGATTTTCTTTTTTTTTATTATTAATAGCTATAATCTTTTTTTTTAAATCAATTTCTATTTTTTCTTTTTTATACTTATTCTTTTTCTGTTTATCACTTAAAAAAAAAATTTCTTTTTTATCTTTATTAAATTTATTTAATATTTTTTCATCATTTTTTAATATATTTTTTAATGCTTTTTTTCTTATAATAAATTCATTTAGAGAATTTGCAGAAGCAAGTAAATTAAGTTTTCCTACCATGTTTATTTTATAATATGAAATTAACCTTTTTGAAATATATTGCTTATTTTTATCTGTTTTTTTTATTAACTGATTATATTCAATATTTGTTTTACATATATTTTCATCAATAAATTTAAGTTCATTTTTAAGTTCATTTAATTTGTTTTGTGATAAATTTATATCAGAATTAAGCTTATTTAACTGATCTATAATTTTACTCTCTTTTTTACTTATTTTTGTTAATTCTTCTGTTTTTTTTATTATTTTTTTACAAATATTATCTAATTTATCTTTTTTTTTTATTATATTAAAATCTTTATTAAAAGGTTTTACTTTCTCCTTTATTATTTTAATATACCTTTTTTTATTTCTAATATAGCCTGTTTTACCCATAAAAGATACTTGAAGCCACTCTTTTTCATAGTTATAAATATTTACCTTATCCCCTTTTTTTAATATATACTTCGGTACATTATTAATATCCGGCTTAACACGCATATTAAGACTATTTACTAAAATAATCCCTACATTTATTTCTTTTTCAGCTAAAGCCTGAAAAGGAATAATAAAAATAATAAAAATAATTATATTTTTTTTAAAGCAATATAACATCCAAACCATCCTGAAAAAATACTGCATAAAATTAATATTATATATTCATAAAAAGATAAAAATCTTACATTTATAAAATCTAAAATAAACTCTTTATCAACATTTGTAAGCACCATTAAATATATTATAAATAATATTAATATACCCAGAATACCACCAATAAAACCTTGAAAAACACCACTTATATAAAAAGGATTTTTAATAAAGTTATCTGTTGCTCCAACAAGACGCATTATTTTAAGTTCCTCTTTTCTTGAATAAAATATCAGTTTTATTGTGTTTACCACAATAAAAATTGAAGTTATAAAAAAAACTACGCAAATTCCATATCCTGTAAACTTAAAAAGATTAAATATATTAATATATTTTACAATCCATTTTTCACCATACTCAACATCATCAATAAATGGCAGACTTTCTATTTGTGATGCTAAAACATCAATTTTTTTATGGTTTTTTGCAAAATTAATCATTTTTATTTCAAATGCATCAGGAAGAGGATTTGATTCTATATTTGTAAAAAGAGAAGATTGTCTTTTCATCTGTTTTTTTAATAAATTTAAAGCATTTTTTTTAGAAATAAATTTTATTTCTTTAACACCATATAAATTTAATATTTTTTTTCTGTTTTCTTCTATATTTTTATCAGATTTAAGATATGCCATTATTTTTATACCTTTTTCCCATGAATCCATAATTTTATTGGTATTCACAAAAAAAAGAGTGAACATACTTACTATAAAAATTGATATAGTTATTGTAAAAATTGATACTATATATAAAAATTTATTATTTAATATATCTGTTATAGCTCTATTTATTAATAAAATCATATAATTAAAAGTAATTTAGTAATAACTATGAATAATTTAAATACAGGGGATTTTTGCAGAATGAAAATATAAATAAATAAAATCAGTTTTTTATTATTTTCCCATTTTTAAGAGATATTACCCTTCCATATGAATTATTTATAAGAAAATTATCATGAGTAGCTATAATTACTGTTGTTCCTCTATTATGAAAACTTTTTAAAAGTTCCATTATTTTCTTTGCTGTTATTTTATCAAGACTTCCTGTTGGCTCATCTGCAAATATAATTTCAGGATTTCCAACAACTGCCCTTGCAACAGCAACTCTTTGTTGTTCACCACCTGATAAACCGAGAGGATATGAATTTATCTTTTCTTCCATACCTACAGTTCTTAAAATACTTCTTACTTTTTTTTTTATATAACTTATTTTATGACCTGAAACTTCTAAAACAAGAGAAATGTTTTCAAAAACTGTTTTTGTTAAAATTAATTTGTAATCCTGAAAAATTATTCCTATTTTTCGTCTTAAAAAAGGAATTTTTTTAGGTAATATTCTTGAAATATTTATTCCATCTATTATTATTTGTCCTTCTGTTAATTTTTCTTCAAGATAACAAAGCTTTAATAAAGTAGATTTACCTGCTCCGCTGGGACCTGTTATAAAAACAAATTCATTTTTTTTTATTTCAATATTAATATCTTTTAACGCATAAACAGAACCATATTTTCTATTAACATGAAACATTCTTATAATAGCATCTTTTTTTATTTTATCTTCTAATTTCATTTATTTTAATAAAAAAATATTTTAAATACTTTTTTACAGAGATTTTATTTAGGATTGACCTTAAAAATTTATATTGTTATATTTTTTATATTAAGGAGTGCTTTATCAGGTTTTCCTTAAATTTTAAACCTCCATTTTAAAAAAAAGACGGCTTCTTTTATTATTTAAATGGAGGTTTATTTTATCTATCATACATAATTTATTATGTTTTGTATAATAAAAAAATCATTATAACATTATTTTTAAGGAATTTTAATGAAACAGGAATTGATTGAAATAATATGTAAAAATTCTTTCCAATATAGTAAAATACCTAAATTTAAACTTGTTTCCGGTAAAATGAGTTGTTTTTATATAAACTGTAAACCAATTACATTAAGTGCAAGAGGGATGTTTTTAATAGGTAATCTTTTTTTTTTAGAAATATATGATCTTAAACCTGATGCAGTAGGCGGGCTTACTTTTGGAGCTGATCCTATAGCTGTTTCAACATCTTTAATTTCAGAAATAAAAAAATCACCTTTTAATGCTTTTTCCATAAGAAAAAATAAAAAAGATCATGGAATAGTTAAATGGATAGAAGGAGACTTAAAAAAAAATAGTAATGTTGTTATTATTGAAGATGTTGTAACAACAGGAGGATCAACGATAAAAGCTATAAAAAGAGCAAAAGAAGAAGGTTTAAACATTTTAAGGGTTATTACTCTAATAGATCGTCAGGAAGGTGGTATTGAAAATATTAAAAAATATATTTCTGATGTAAGATCAATTATTACGAGAGATGAATTAATGACACATATTAATAAATAACAATTAAAGTTTACCTTCCTAAGAACCACCATGCTCAGATGAGCTCAACAAAGGATGAAAGTCTATGGTCAAATCATTTTTTTTGACCTTTTTTAATATATTAAAATAACAGTATTAAAAGAGACTTTCATATAAAGTAAAAGTATGAATAATTTTCATATTATTACTTTATATAAAATCAATTTAATATATATTTTGCGCTTGAATTTTCAGATTCCCAAATAGTTACATAATAAACTTTAACTGATTTATTTTCTATTTTTTTCTGATATTCATCTGCTATATACTTAGCTATATTTTCAGATGATGGAATAATATTTTTTAAACAATCTATTTCATTTAAAAATGTATGATCAAGCCTGTCTATTATTTCAGATAAATATTTTTTTATTATTCCAAAATCCATTACAACTCCAGCTTTATCCAATTTATCACTTTTTATACATAATTCAACTTTCCAGTTATGACCATGAAGATTTTCACATTTTTTAGATACCATTTTAAGTTTATGAGCAGCAGCAAAATGAGTTAATACCTTTAATTCATACATTAAAAACACTCCATATATCTAAGCTTATAGTTATATTAGGAAAAAAACTTTATAAATTACAAAACTTGTTTTTTTTATTTGTTTTGTTCTTATTCCTTCTTACCGTCATTCCGGCAAAAGCCGGAATCCAGAATAATTCCAACAACATAATAAAGCTGGATGCTGGATCTTTGTCCGGCATGACAGCAGAACTTTGGACTCTCAATTTATTTAAATATTTTTTTAAATTTTGTTGAAAATTTTTCATTTTCTATTTTAGAAAATTTCTTTAAAAGATCTTCTTGTTTTTTATTTAAATTAACAGGGGTTTTTATATCAACCTGTATAATCTGATCTCCTGTATAACCTCCTCTTAAAGATGGGACACCTTTACCTTTTAATTTAAATATATCACCATATTGAGTACCTTTTGGTATTTTTAATTTTTCTTCTCCTTTTAAAGTTGGTACTTTTATATTATCTCCTATAGCAGCCTGTATAAAAGATATTGGTATGGTACATATAATATCCGTATCATTTCTCTGAAATATTTTATGCTTTTTTACCCTTATAAAAACATAAAGATCTCCGGGAGGCCCGCCTCTCTCACCTGGTTCTCCTTCATTTGTTAATCTTAATCTTGATCCATCATCAACACCAGCAGGAATTTTTAAAGAAACTTTCTTTTTTTCAATAACATTTCCTGATCCATTACATTCAGTACATGGATGTGTTATAATCTGACCTGTTCCCTGACATGAAGGACATGTAGATCTTACTGTAAAAAACCCCTGTGAACGGGAAATTTGTCCTGTTCCATGACAATGTATACACTTTTCTGGAGTTGTATCAGATTCACATCCAGATCCATCACATTTTTTACAAAAAACACTTTTTTCCAAATTAATTTCAGTTTCAATACCAAAAACAGCATCAATAAACTCTATAACAATATCATAACGAAGATCAGCACCTTTTCTAACTCTATTTCTTGAACTTCTCTTCCCCCCAAAACCAAAAACATCTTCAAAAATATCTCCAAAACCTGAAAATATATCATTAAAACCTGAATTTCCTGTTCCTGATTCTTCTAAACCTCTATGACCATATTGATCATATATATTTCTTTTTTCAGAATCACATAAAATTTCATAAGCTTCTGTAGCTTCTTTAAATTTTTCTGTAGCTTCATCATCATTCTGATTTCTATCAGGATGATATTTAAAAGCAAGTTTTCTATATTTTGATTTTATTTCAACTTCACCTGTAATCTTGGTAACCCCAAGAACTTCATAATAATCTCGTTTACCTTCCATTTATATTCCTAATCATTTATATTATCTTGTTTATAAATTAATATTATGTTAAATCCTTTAAAATAAATACTTTAAACTACTTATATATGATATTAAAACAAAAAAATCAAAATTATTTTATTTTAATAATAATAAAAACATAATTGGTATTGTCAATGGATAACAAAAACGAACTTCCTTTTATTAAAGCTATGTTTGAAAATATAGCTCAAAATTATGATTTTTTAAATAAATTATTAAGTTTAAAACAAGATGTTTATTGGCGTAAAAAAATGATATCTTCTCTTAAGCTTAAAGATAATTCTAAAATTCTTGATATTGCATGTGGAACAGGAGATGTTATTATTGAAATAATGAAAAATAATCATAAAAATATACAAATATATGGTGCTGATTTTTCAAAAAACATGCTTTCTATAGCAATAAAAAAAATCAAAATTAAAAATTACCTTTTAAAGGTTAATTTTTTACTTACAAATGCGTTATATCTTCCTTTTTTAAATGAAAGCTTTAATGCTGTAACAATAGCTTTTGGTATAAGAAATATATCAAACAAAGATCAGGCTTTAAAAGAATTTTATAATATTTTAAAACCAGGTGGAACACTTGCTATTCTTGAACTAACAACTCCTAAATCAGTATTTTTTTTAAAACTCTATATGATTTATTTCAAAAAAATACTGCCTCTTATAGGTCAATTTTTTTCAAAAAACAGACAAGCTTACAGATATCTTCCTGAATCTGTACAAAATTTTCCAACTTCTGATATTTTTATAGATAATATAAAAAAAGCAGGATTTATAAAAGTGAATCAAACTAAATTAACTTTAGGAATTACAACTCTTTTTATTGGTTATAAACAAATTATATGACAAAAGGTCTTCTCAATATTGTATCTTTTTGCCATTTTTTATTATCTTTTTCAGGATATGCTATATTGTAATGTAAACCCCGACTCTCCTTTCTATGTAAAGCACATTTTATTATAAGATCTGCAACCACAGATAGATTTCTTAATTCAATAAGATCAGATGTAACTTTAAAATCCCAGTAATAATCATTAATTTCACTTATAATATTATCTATTCTTCTTTTTGCTCTTGCAAGTCTTTTATTTGATCTGACAATTCCTACATAATTCCACATAATTCGTCTAATTTCATCCCAATTATGTGAAATCATAATAAGTTCATCACTATCTACAGTTCCTGTTTCATCCCATAAAGGAATATTTAAATCAGGTCTTTTTTTTATAATTTTTAATTCTTTTATAGCACGAAATGCTGCTTTATCAGAATAAACAAGAGCTTCTAATAAAGAATTACTTGCAAGTCTGTTTGCTCCATGTAAACCTGTACAAGCTGTTTCTCCTACAGCATAAAGATATTTTATATTTGTCCTTCCGTATATATCTGTTGAAATTCCTCCACATATATAATGAGCTGCAGGAACAACAGGTATAGGATCTTTTGTCATATCAAATCCATAAATATTGCATTGTTTATAAAGATTTGGAAACCTTTTCTTTATAAATTCACTTTTTTTATGAGATATATCTAAATAAACACAATTATCCCCTCTTTTTTTTAATTCAGAATCAATAGCTCTTGCTACAACATCTCTACAAGCTAAATCTTTTTCTTTATCATATTTAAACATAAAGGGTTCACCTCCCTTATTTATTAATACTGCTCCTTCCCCTCTAACAGCTTCTGAAATTAAAAAATTTTTAGCTTTAGGATGATATAAACATGTTGGATGAAATTGAACAAATTCAAGATTAGCTATAGTTGTTCCAGCTCTATAACCCATAGCTATGCCATCTCCTGTAGCAATATCGGGATTACTCGTATACAAATATACTTTTCCGATACCTCCTGTTGCAAGTAAAGTTATTTTAGAATTAAATGTTTTTACTTTTTTATTTTTTCTATCTAAAACATAAGCTCCACAACATGTATCTTCATAATTAGTTACAACAAATCCTCTTTTTATTCTCGTTGAACGTGTAATTAAATCAATTGCTATATGATGTTCATATATATCTATATTTTTATGTTTATAAACACATTGCACCAGTACATTTTCAACCTCTCTTCCTGTCATATCCTGAGCATGAACAATACGTTTTTGAGAATGACCTCCTTCTCTGCCTAAATCAAAATTTTGTGAATTTTCATCTTCTTTAATATTAAAATTAACTCCAAAGTCAATTAATTCTTTTATTCTTTCAGGACCGCCCTTTACAACCATTTCAACAACATCTTTATTACATAAATCCACACCTGAAGAAAGAGTATCTTTTATATGTAAATCAAATGAATCTAAAGAACTAAAAACCGAAGCTATCCCACCCTGAGCATGATTTGTATTACTCTCTTTTATCTCTTTTTTTGTTATTAAAGCAACTCTGCCATACTGTGCTACTTTTAAAGCAAAAGTAAGACCTGCTACACCACTTCCTATTACTAAAAAATCTACTGTTACTTCCATTTTAAATATTCCTTAAAAAATACATAAATTATTACTTTTTTTTATTATAAAATTTAATATATATTTTTTAAAATTTAATATACTAAAGAAGATTTTCTCTTACCTTTTTTTGATATAATACCTATAATAAAACCTATAAAAAGTATACCTGCTCCTGTTAATAACATTTTTATATTTCTTTGAAATAAACTTTCTTCTAATTCATTAGCTTTATGCGTTTGTTCTAAAAGATCAGCTGACATTTTTTTATATTTTTTTTTAATATCTAAAAAAGTAGCTGAATCTGTTTTAAGTTTTTTATATGAAAAATCAATATCTTTTAATTTTTTATTAATATCAAATAAATTTTTCGTTAAAACTTTATTTTTAGATTTATATTCTTTATTTTCTTTTTTCAATAAAACGGTTTGATTACTAAGTAAATTTAATTTTTTATTTACTTTTTCAAGCCTTATTCCTTTTGGAACTTCAGAAGTTAAAAACTGACTTAATACCCATCCTTCATTTTTATTAGAAAGAATAATTTTAGACCAATCATCTTTTTTTTCAATAACTTTAACTTTATATCCAGATTTTAAATATTTTATAATTTTATAATTTAAACCAGGGTTTGATCTAAAAGTTATTTTTAGTACATCTGTTACATACATAGATTCAGATAAACAAAAAGATGAAGTTAAAATTAAAAAAGAAATTATTATTATAAAATATTTCATATTTATTTATTCTCCTTATTTTTATATTAAAAGTAATATATAGTTTATATTTATATATATAAACTATATATTATACAATGTTTATATATATAATAAGTAGTTTATCATACTTAAATAACAGCTTATTTTTTAAAAAATTTTATATTAAAAACATTTGATTTTTTATTAATAAAAATATATTTATTAATAAATATTTTTATATGTTTATAACATATACTGTTTTTATTATTTTGTTAACATATTTATTAATAAAAAAAATAAATATATATTATTTTTATAGTAAGGAAAAAATTATGGAAAAAGCTAAAAATGTAGATGATTATATAGATATGCAAAAAAATGCTATACAATCAAATCCTGAATGTTCTGTAAATCATTATAATTTAGCCACTGCTTTTTTAGGCAAAAAAAATTATGAAGAAGCGGAAAGATCTTTTCTTTGTGCTTTAGATAATAGTCCTAATCTTGTTGAAGCATATATTCAGCTTGGGGGAATACGTCTTGCACAAAATGATTTAGATGGATGTTTACATTATAACAGGTTAGCTGTAAAATATAGAGCTGGTTTTGCTATAGGATATGGAAATATAGGATTTGCTTTACTTCAAAAAGGTGATTATGAAGAAGCTGTTGTTGCTTTAAAAAAAGCTATAAAATTTAATCCTAAGTTTATTCAGGCATATGCGACTCTTGCAAATGCTTATTTAATGAATAAAGAGATTGATGAAAGCATAGAAATTAATCTTAAAGCTATGGAGATAGATAGTGATTTTCCTATCATACATAATAATTTAGCTATTGCATATATTGAAAAAAAAGAATATAGACTTGCTGTTAAACATTGTGATAAATCAGTTGAGTTAGGATTTTCTGTTGCAGAAGAAATTTTAGAAGAATTAAAAATATATAGATAATTCATTTTTATCCATTTAATAATAATAAAGTAAGCGATTAATAAATTTAAAATTATTAATCGCTTTTTAGTTTATGAAAAATGATTTTTAAAGAAAATATTAATTTTTATATATCAAATATTAAAAAACCAGTTAATAAAAAAGATGAAATATGGGAAAAACAATTCCCTTTAGAATTAGTAAATTTTACAGAAAAAAAAGTAGATAATAGTTATTTAACATATGGTGATTATTTTGGATTAATATATAATTTTATAACATATAATAATTTTAAAAATATATTAACAGCTATTTATAAAATTAATAATAAAATAATTAATGAAGATATAGAAAATATTAATATATATTTAAAAAAGCATGGTCAATTTTATCATCCTTCAAAAATAGATATTATCATTAAAAAAAATAATAAAATATCTCTTGTATTAAATATAGCTTTAAATAAAGAGGGTAAATCTGTTATAAACAGAGAATATAATATACTAAAAGAAATTAATATAAAATATAAGAATACGTATTTACCTGAAGTTTTTAATTTATGTGAAATTAAAGTAAATGATGATTTAAAAGCTATTTTATTTTTGGGGCAATGGTTTGAAAATTTCTGTGAATTTCATATTTCTATGGATTTAAATAATATAAAAAAAATTATAGTATGGAATTTTACAGAAAAAAATTATTATCTTTCAGGTAAACAGGAAAAAGAACTTTATAAAAATGTAGCAAAAATAATTACTTTTTATTATAATCCTGAAACATTTGAACAAATTTATCCATGGCATCATGCTGCAGGTGATTTTGTAATAAAAAAAAATAGTGATCAAATTGATTTAAAATTAATTACAGTAAGACAATATCTGCCAATGGTAGATACTGTTAAAAAAGATATTGTTTTTCAAATAGAAATTTTACTTCTGTTTTTTTTAAATTTATCTATAAGAATACGTATAGACAGATTAGATGGAACAGGAGGTATAGTCTGGTCAAATGATATAGCAATAGATGGTTTTATTGAAGGGTTTTGCCAGGCTATGAATGAAAAAAATAATACAAATTGTATAAATATATATAGTTGTTTTAAAGATTTTATTTTAAATTTAGAAAAAGAAGAATTAAATTATTATTTTAAAGAAATTTTAGAATCATATAATAATAAAACATCTGAAGTAGAATTTATAAATAATAATTTAAAAAAACATATTTCTCTTTTACATAAAAAAATTAAAAATTATTTTTAAAATTATTAATATTATAAAATTCTATATAAAGTATATTATTAATATATCAAACACTATAAATAATTATATTCTTTGATAATAGACCTTTTTTATTGACAAAATATTTTATATATATTTTTATACTTTTTTATTATAATATTTATTTTATATAAATTGTTAGATAGTAATCGAATGAAAATTAGAAATTTTTATTTAAGTACAAAATTTAGAAGATTTGGATATCCCCTTTAATTTAGGGAAGTTAAAATTAACTTATCCGACAGTTAGATAAATTTTAAAATGATGGAGGTAAGACAATGGCAAAACATGAAACACCTTTGTTGGACCAGCTTGAGTCTGGACCGTGGCCTAGTTTTGTGTCTGATTTGAAACAGGAGGCTGAATCAAGGGCTAAAAACGAGAAAAATATGGAATATCAGATACCTGTTGATGCAGTAGATGATCTTCTCGGAGTTCTTGAGCTTTCTTATAAGCATGGAAGAACACATTGGAAGCATGGTGGTATTGTAGGTGTTTTTGGTTATGGTGGTGGTGTTATAGGAAGATATTGTGATCAACCTGAAATGTTTCCAGGAGTTGCACATTTTCATACTATGCGTGTAAATCAACCTGCTGGAAAATTTTATACAACAGAATATCTGAATAATCTTTGTGATTTATGGGAATTTCGAGGCAGTGGTATTACAAATATGCATGGTTCCACAGGAGATATTATTCTTATTGGAACTGAAACACGCCAGCTTGAAGAAGTTTTTTATGAATTAACACATACTTATAATCAGGATCTTGGTGGATCTGGATCTAATCTTAGAACACCAGCTGATTGTATAGGTCAGGCGAGATGTGAATATGCATGTTATGATACACAGGCAATATGTCATGAATTAACACAGGAATATCAGGATGAGCTTCACAGACCTGCTTTTCCTTATAAATTTAAATTTAAATTTGACGGATGTCCAAATTGCTGTGTAGCTTCAATAGCACGTTCTGATATGTCATATATAGGTACATGGAGAGATGAGATCAGAATAGATGCTGAGGCTGTTAAAGGTTATGTTGGTGGTGAAATACCTTCAAATGCAGGTGCTCATTCAGGTCGTGACTGGGGTCCTTTTGATATTCAAAAAGAAGTTATTGATCTTTGTCCCACAGGATGTATGATTTATGAAAATGATGAATTAAAAATAAATAATAAAGAGTGTACACGTTGTATGCATTGTATTAATGTTATGCCTAGAGCTTTAAGAATAGGTAATGACAGAGGTTGTTCTATACTGGTTGGAGCAAAAGCACCAATATTAGATGGGGCTCAGATGGGATCTCTTCTTGTTCCATTTATAAAGGTTGAAGAGCCTTATGATGAGATAAAAGAAGTTATTGAAAATGTTTGGGACTGGTGGATGGAAGAAGGTAAAAACCGTGAACGTCTTGGTGAATTAATAAAACGTCAGGGTTTTCAGAAACTTCTGGAAATGACAAATATAAAAGCTGTTCCTCAGCATGTTCAAGAGCCTCGTTCTAATCCATATATCTTCTGGAGAGAAGATGAAGTTGAAGGCGGATGGGAAAGAGATGTAGTTGAATATAGAAAACATCATCAGCGATAGGGGGAAAAATACAATGGCATTTGTTTCATCGGGTTATAACCCGGATAAACCAATGGAAAACAGGATAACTGACATAGGTCCGAGAAAATATGATGAATTTTATCCTGAAGTTATTGCTAAAAATAAAGGTAAATGGCTTTATCATGAAATATTAGATCCTGGTGTATTGGTTCATGTTTCAGAAACAGGAGATGAAGTATATACAGTAAGGGTAGGTGGTGCACGTCTAATGAGTGTAACCCATATCCGAGAAATATGTGAAATAGCAGATAAACACTGTGGGGGTCATGTAAGATTTACCACCAGAAATAATATAGAATTTATGGTGGATAACAAAGAAAAATTAGAACCTCTTAAAAATGATTTAAAAAACCGTAAATTTAATGGTGGAAGTTTAAAGTTTCCAATAGGCGGTACAGGAGCAGGAATTACAAATATAATTCATACACAAGGGTGGATTCATTGTCATACACCAGCAACTGATGCATCAGGTACTGTAAAAGCTGCTATGGATGTTCTTTATGATGATTTTACAAGCATGAGACTTCCGGCTCATCTTCGTGTTTCCATGGCATGTTGTTTAAATATGTGTGGTGCTGTTCATTGTTCAGATATTGCTATTTTGGGTTATCATAGAAAACCACCAATGTTGGATCATGAATATCTTGATAAAATGTGCGAAATACCTCTTGCTGTTTCTGCATGTCCTACAGCAGCAATAAAACCAGCTAAAGTAAAATTAGCAAATGGGAAAGAGGTAAAAAGTGTTGTTATAAAGAATGAAAGATGTATGTTCTGCGGTAACTGTTATACAATGTGTCCATCCATGCCTTTGGCTGATGATGTTGGAGATGGAATAGTTTTGATGGCAGGTGGAAAAGTTTCAAATAGAATAAGTGCTCCTAAATTTTCAAAAGTTGTTGTAGCTTTTATTCCAAATGAAATGCCAAGATGGCCAACCATGACAGATACTATTAAAAGAATGGTTGATGTATATGCCAAAGGCGCAAATAAATATGAGCGTTTTGGTGAGTGGGCAGAAAGAATTGGCTGGGAAAGATTTTTTGATATTTGTGAGCTTGATTTTACACATCATCTTATTGATGATTTCCGTGATCCTGCTTATTACACATGGCGTCAAACAAGTCAGTTTAAATTTTAATAATAATGTTTAATAAATAAATTATAAAAAAATACCTGTTTAATTAAGATAAATATTAGACAGGTATTTAAAAAAAAGGGTTTATTATGGATATAGAAGAATCGAAAAAAATTATAGTTGAAAAATTAACAAAAAAATCAAAAACAAAATCAAAATTTTATCTTAAAGATTTTTATAAAATGATTCCTGATGAAAAACCAAGAGCTGTAAAAAATCTTGTTAATCAAATGGTTAAAGAAGAAATTCTTGAATACTGGTCAAGTGGAAGTACAACCATGATAGGTTTAAAAGGTGTTGGAAAACAGGCTTCAGCTGAAGATGAAGCGTAAATATAAGAAAAAAAAAATGAGAAAAAATGGAATTTCCTGGAATTGTTATATCAGCGCTTGGTGGTGGTTCAGGTAAAACCATACTTTCTATAGGTATTATAGCTGCCTGGCGTAATTTTTGTAAAAAAATTGCACCTTTTAAAAAAGGTCCGGATTACATAGATGCTGGCTGGCTAGCTTTATCAGCGGGCCAGTCTTGCTATAATCTTGATTCATTTATTATAAACAAATCAAAGTTAATTCAATCCTACTGTTTTCATTCAAAAAATTCAGACATATCAGTTATAGAGGGTAATCGTGGTTTATATGATGGTATAGATATATCAGGGTTAACCAGTACAGCTGAAATTGCAAAACTATTAAATCTTCCTGTAATATTATGTATAGATTGTACAAAAGCCACACGTACTATGGCAGCGGTTGTATCAGGCTGTATAGATTTTGATAAAGAGCTTACAATAGGTGGTGTTGTTTTAAATCGTGTTGCAGGATCAAGACACGAAAAAATTTTAAGAGAAACAATAGAATATCACTGTAACATATCTGTTTTAGGAGCACTTCCAAAATTTAACAGTGATGATTTTCCAGAAAGGCATATGGGGCTTGTTCCTACACAGGAACATTCATGGGCATTAAAATCCATAGCTTTTTCAGCTAAAATAGTTAAAGAAAATGTAGATTTAGATAAAATACTGAAAATTGCCAATAAAAATTCAAAAAGTAATAAAAAAGATTTAAAAAATAAAAATATACCTGATTTATATCCATCTATACAAAAAAATAAAAAAGACAGAGTTACAATAGGAATATTAAAAGATTCAGCTTTTCAATTTTATTATCCTGATAATATAGAAGCATTAATAGCTCAAGGTGCAAAGATAGTTTATTTAAGTCCTATAAAAGATGAGTTTTTAGATGTTGATGCTGTATATATAGGAGGAGGATTTCCAGAGACACATGCAAAACAGTTATCGAAAAACAGAGTATTTATAAATAAATTTAAAAAATTTGTGGAAAAAGGACTTCCTGTTTATGCAGAGTGCGGTGGACTTATTTATTTAGGTGAAAAAATAATAGTAAATGAAAAATCTTTTTTAATGGCAGGTATATTACCAATTGTTTTTGGATTTTGTAAAAAACCTCAAGGACATGGTTATACAATTATTAAGGTTAATGAAAACAATCCATATTACAAAAAAGATACAGTAATAAAAGGTCATGAATTCAGGTATTCAAAAGTTCTTGAATGGAGAGGAAATAATAAAGATTTAGTTTTTTCTGTTATACGTGGAAAAGGTTTTATAAATAAAAAAGATGGCGTTTGTTATAAAAATGTTCTTGCAAGTTATACGCATATACATGCTTTAGGTACCCCATTGTGGGCAGAGTCACTAATTAAAAAAGCTATTTTATTTAAAAAAAATAAGAAAAAAGTATAGATTTTGTCAGTGGTGTCCGGTTAGAAAATTGCAAGAAACAAATATAGATAAAATACGGAAAGTTTACTTGTTTTTTCCGCTATTTTTGAATAAATTTCTTGAATTTCTAAGTTTGCTTCACCAAAATTGCGAAACTCGCTCGTGC
>DAOWNP010000151.1 GCA_030642545.1 Desulfobacteraceae bacterium
GGCAACATAAAACACAAAAAACAATTATTTTTTTCATAATATAATTCCAATATTTTCGGTTTTATTTTACTGCTTTAATACACTCTAATAATTTTTCAGGATTACTGATAAACTCAATAGATTTTATCTGCATTTTTTCTAATCTAAGTAGAGTAATTTTCCCAGATTGGTGTGGAAACTGATAGTATTTTTCAGGCTCATTAATAAGCAGCATCAAATAAGAGTATTTTTGTATTACAGGCAGTGCAAAATGTTTATATACAAACTTGGGCATAAGACTGATATCTGATATAAAAACAGTATTATGATCTAAAAGATACGTATGCTTTTTATCTTCCAAAGCTTTATGTGCTATATCTGAAGCTTCTTTATCTTTTGTAAATATAATAAGCTTGATATTATCATTAACATTACAGATATTACCGTGCTGATCAAAAAGATCAAAATATTCAAGTTTATTACTGTTTTCCATTGCAAAGATTAGAACAGGAAAGGCAATAATTACAAAAAACAGTAAAATTTTTACATGAACAGGTATAATCATAGAGCCTTTCCTTTTTTTATCTAAAATACTGTATTTACAAAAAGCTTAAAACTTCTGCCTGGTTGTGTTCTTTGAAATGAAAGTGGTTCTGTATAATCTTTATTTAAAACATTTTCCACTGCCATGGTAATTGTTGTTTTTAGTTCAATAATATCTTGGGGTATAGCAAATCCAGCTCTTATATTTAAAACTGCAAACCCAGGAGTTTCAACATCACCAAAACCTGGTGCCATTTGAAACATTGAATCAACCATTCCTTCATTACTCTCTTCTAACTCATCATGGCGATCAACAAGTCTTAGTTCAAATTGAGTCCAGAATTCATCAGCAGACCAGAAATTATCCTTTTGATATCTAAAACCAACAACCCCGTTTAAAGGAGGCACACTATTTAAATTACCGCCAGTTACTGTATTTTCACCTTTACAATATGCAATATTTGCAAAAGTTAAAAAATTATCATCTAAATAATAAGTTACTGAAGCTTCTCCACCTTCCATTTCTGCTTCTTTAACATTTCTGAATTGTATAAGATTTTGCATATTCATAAGCATGTGAGCTGCTATCATATTATCAAGGTAACTTTTAAAAACTGTTATCTGCCAGTCCCATTTACCGGGGTTATATCCCTTTAAACCTATTTCATAATTAAGACTCTCTTCAGGCTCAAGATATGGATTTGCCACAGCTGTTGCAATACCTATTGATCCTACAAGATATCTCTCCATAAGATTAGGAACTCTAAATCCCGTGGCAACACTGGCAAGCAGTTTTAAATGATCTGTAAAATTAAAAACAGTCTGAACACTGTATGTTAATTTTTTGTCATCATGATTAATATTTAAATCATCTATTGCAAAAAGATAATTTAAAGAATCCTGTAATACATTCCCTTTTTCAGCAAAATTTTCTGATTCTGTATAATCTTGTCGCACACCAACAATTAAACTAAAAAAATCAGATACATCCCATGTATCCTGAATGTAGACATCAAAACTGTTTAATTCAGCATTTAAGGGCGGCAGCTCCATCTGAATGCTTGCCGGCATCTGCATGGGTGTTATTGCTATTTTCATGGGAGCACCATTTGCTTCATCTTTATATACTTCAAATCCTAAATCTATAGTATGGTTATTAAATTTAAATGTGTTATCTATGGTACCACCTACAGTTTCTACAGTAAAATTTGTGGTTACATCAATTTCAACTACATTTGCATCAAATACATTTGGTTTGATATTTACATAAAAATCTGTTGGGGTGTCCTGATAATATATATTAAATCGCATTTCATCCCAAAAAGAGTTTATATTATTTAATGTATAATCAAAAGCATATCTCTCATATACCATTTCATTAAAACCAATAGAAAAATCAGTAGTCACAAAAGACTGGTCAAGATCCATCCCAATAATTTTTGCAAGAGAATCAAGTCCCAAAAGCTTTACCCACCTGTTTTTAGCCAATCTATCTATATAATCAATCATATTGCCCATGGTATCCATTATCGGCAGATCCATCATAGCACTCATATATTCACCATCAATATTAAAAAGAAATGGTGGTGTACTTACATCCCATGTTCTATGCCTGTTATATGAAAATTTAATATTATTATCTTTGTTTATATCATATGAAAGGCTGAAATCTATGTTATTTTCCTTATACGCTGATTCCTCTTCTTCTCCATTCGGAAGTTTATAGTTTTCTGCATCTCTATATGAGATTCCTCCAGTAAAGCTTACTTTATCAGACATACCAGCTACTCCGACTCTACCTGATATCATTTCATTTACAGAAGTATAACCTAATTCAAAATTACCTGTTACTTTTGACATTTCCGCAGTTTTTTTAGGGTTTTTTGTGGTTATTTTTATAACACCACCAATGGCGTTTGAACCATACATTACAGACTTGGGACCCTTTATTATCTCAACTGTTTCAACCGTATCAGGCTCAATAAGACTAAGATATGCCCCACCCATTCCAAAATGTGTTTTAAGCCTTGCTCCATCTACTATTACAAGAACTCTGTCAGCTCCAAGCCCTCTTATCATAGGTTTTCTTGCCCAGTATGTAGCATCATCGGTTACATCCAATCCTGGTTCATAAAAAAACAGATCACCTATGGATTTTGGTTTTATTCTATCTATCTGTTCCCTTGTAAAAACAATAACAGGATCAGGAGAATCAAACACAATTTTTTCTTTTCTGCTTTTTTTATCAGTAACAACCATTTCATCGAGAGTTACTGTTTCAACATCATTTGATTTATCATATTCCTGATTTACATGTTTTTCTTCACTGATTTTATTTTCATTTCTATTTTTTTTAACTTCTTCATCTGTTTCATATGTTTCATCTGCTTCATCTGCTTCATATGTTTCATCTGAGACAGGTCTCTCAAAATTATTTAATTCGGCAAAATACATAATAGACGATTTGTTGCTGCTTGTGTTTCCTATAATCTCTTCATCTCTATGTTCAAAAGCAAAAACTTCAAAAAAAGAGTTACATAAAATAAAAATAAAAAGTACAATTAAAAAAAACTTACCTGGCTTAATCATAATATGCTCCTATAAACCTCATCTCTTGATTTTTAAAAAAACAAAAAAAATCCCCAACTCTATGAAAAAAAGTTGGGGATAACGTTTTTTATCCTTTTAAAAACAATACAAATCTACTGCAAATCCAACAATTACGGGAGTAAATGCAGTTATAATTTTAAAAAAAACAGATGTTTTTTTTAAAATTATTTTTTTTGGCAAAGTCTTCTGACTTTCGCAATATACTTATTTATATGTCCTTTTATTCAAAAATCAGACAATAGGCACATATGCGATTTACAGTGGCGGTTCCGTGATGGATTTTTACCATCTTCCTTTTACCAAACCATATTTTAAAAGAGCATTTTTATTTTTTCAAACTATAAAAGTCAAGCAAAACTTAAATTATTAAGACTGCTTTAAACAATTAACGTTTTTAAATTACTATATCTTTTATTTTTTTTCATATCTTAAAACCTAATGTAAGTAAAAAATTTCTTCCGGGCTGAATCAATGAATCATCCCATCCGTACATACAGATCATGGGAAAAGATTCATATGTTGTATTTGTAAAATTTTCAACTGCAAAAGTTAAGCTGACATCTTCAAAAGGCTTAACTGACGGCATCATAATTCCCATTCTAAAATCATAAACAGTAAAAGCCGGAGTTTTCTGAGATTCTGTCCATTCGTCTGGAATCCTGTCCTGTTTACCATAAATTTTTGCACATATTTCTGCCCAAAACCTGCCTTTTTTTAATATGTTAATATCATCTTTTAAATATTTTAATCCTAAAATAGTTTTTAGAGGAGGCATCCCTTCTAATGGATCTTCTCCTATTTTATCTTCACCTCTTACATAACTTGCAGAAGAAAAAGCAGAATAATTCTGATTTATCTGATAATCAAAACTTCCCTCTATTCCGTATATTTCAACTTTCCCTTTATTACCAAATGTAAATGTTGTAAATTCATCTGACGGAGTCATTAAAATATAATTATCAATTTTATTGAAAAATCCTGTAATTCCCCCAGTAAATTTCAAATGGCGTATTTTGATACCTGCTTCATAATTAACACTCTCTTCTGATTCAATATCAGGATTACCTTTTAACAATGCACCTCCAGGTACAGCACCAAGATAAAATCTCTCTTCTAAAGAAGGAGCTCTAAATCCTATTGAAGCAGAACCTGTAAGATTTATAAAATCTGTTAAGGAATACAGCAGACTTATACCTCCGGTTACAGCATTATCTGTAGATTTTTCTTTTGTTAAATTATCTTCAGCCATAAAATAATCGAATCTTCCGCCTAAGGTCACCTGCAAGTCTTCAAACAATTTTATTTCATCCTGAATATAAAACCCTGTATTTTCACAAATACCATCAACAAGACTATCTTCTGTATGAAGATATCTGAAATTTTCTGGAATATTTATACCAAGATTTACAAGAAAATCTATCATGGGTTGAAGAATCTGATTTGGAAGACCTATTCCAAGCATTGTAATCTTAGTATCTATAATACCAGGAGCATCAACTTTGTCTTTAAAATATTCCATACCAAAAGTTAATGTTTGAAAAAAACCGTAATCAACTGTTGATATTCCTTTTGTTTGAATACTGTATGTATCTGTATTAAGTTTTCCGTCTATCAAAACTTCTATGTTACCCGGCATAATATACGGTCTGATTGTTGTTTTATTTATATAGCTCATTTTTTCTCTTTGACCGTGAATTCCAAGTGTAAATGAATCTAACCATGAAAAAGGTTTTTTAATATCATAGTCTAAAGTAAATGCATCACGATCTGTTTCTGGTATATCAAAAATACAGTCCACATTAGAATAGAGTGTGGGAAGATCAAAATTTCCAATAATATCTTTAATCTCCATGGGAATATTTTTCATTGTTGTATTTGGTGTATAAACCTCTCCTTGAAAACTGTTAATAGAAAATTCAAGTGACTGTTTATCATCTATTATATATCCCCCGCGAATATCTATACTTGTATCTTCATAATTGCTGTGTTCTAATTCTTTTTCAGGTGTATTAACATTACCTGCATCTTTTTTTGATATTCCTATAATTGAATGAAAACTGTCTGCTCCTGTTTCAACTTCAACCCTTACTGATTTCAGTTTGTTTACACTGGCATGCTTTACAACAGCCTTTGTCTTAAAATAGCTCTTATCTGTTGTTTTGGGAGTTTTTTTTGTTATTATATTTATTACTCCGCCCATGGCACCTGAACCGTAAAGGACAGTACCCGGACCGTGTAAAACCTCTATTTTTTCTATCTGGTTTACATCAATAGTAGCAAGATTAACCCCGCCTGTAAGAGAACTTACATGACAATTCCATCTTCTGCCGTCAATTAGAATAACCACTCTGTTTCCAGACAGCCCCCTTATTCTTGCTTTACTGATTCCCGGGGTACTATCATGATGAATTTCAACTCCAGGAACATTTTTAAGTAAATCTCCAATATTTGCCGGAGATATTTTATCAATCTCATCTCTATCTATAACTGTTATGGGGATAGGGGTTTCAAAGGCTGATTTTTCATATTGTGTAGCAGTAATAACAATATCATCCAGCTTAAAGTATGTTTTTTTTTCAGCTTTTTTCTCTGTATCATCAGGTTCAATATTATAATTTGTATCAGGTTTTAAATATGCATCTTTTAAACCAGCTTCATTCTCTGCAACATAATAGTCATCTACAGGCTCTATAAATTCGAACTTTTCCTGTGCAAAAGACAAAAAGTTAAACTGTAAAAAAATAATAGAGAAAAATATAATTTTATACATAAATACCTTTTTTTTATATACTTAAATACAATCATATTTGTGGCTTTTCTCCAAAAAAAAAAGCCACAAAAGTTCAGATAAACTAAACCTTCATGGCTTTTTTTTTATAATATTTTATCTGCTTTACAGATAAAAGTTTAAGCTATTTTGATAATTTTACATTTTTTTAAATCAAACAAATGAGTCTAATATTTTCCTTCATGGAAAATATTTTTTTAAAAATCTATTATAAAAGTTTTTAAAAAAAAGAATAAAGATCATATAATTATTTATATGTCAAGATTTATTTAAAATCTTAAAAAACTGACA
>DAOWNP010000170.1 GCA_030642545.1 Desulfobacteraceae bacterium
ATATTAATATAACAACCCACTATCAATGTTACAGGTGTTATAAGTTTTTTTATTTTAATATAAAAAATTAATAAGTTAATTATGGGATATGTTTTTAATTTTCACGATGCTTTAACATATGATCAGTGGTATTCTGATCATCACAACAACCTGGCTTCTGAATTGGAAACCAGGCTAATGCTTCAACTGTTAGAACCGTCTTCTTCAGGTGAAACTGCTATTGATATTGGTTGTGGAACAGGAGCTGCCTTATCATCTTTACAAAAAAAAGGATTAAATGTTACAGGAATTGATCCATCTCCATACATGCTTGATATTGCCTGTAAAAATCTAACAAATAAAGCTGATCTTTACAGAGGCGTTGCAGAAGACTTACCTTTTGAAGATAATTCTTTTAATTACGCATGTTTTTTCACATCTCTGGAATTTGTAGAGAATCCTGAAAAAGCTATTGAAGAAGCATGTAGAGTAGCCAAAGATAAAATTTTCATAGGTGTTTTAAACAAATATGCTATAAAAGGATTTCAGCGTAGAGTAAAAGGTATTTTTTCAAAAACTATTTTTAACAAGGCAAAATTTTTTAGTATATGGGAATTAAAATATATGATAAAAAAAACTTTAGGAGATATTCCTGTTAAATGGCGCAGTGTTTATCAATTCCCAAATATCTCAGTTTCTATTGTAAATAGAATTGAAAACTATGATTTTATACAGAGAGTTCCTTTTGGAACATTTATTGGTATTTCGGCAACACTAATTCCAAAATTTAAAACCAAACCTCTTACTTTAAAGTATAAAACCACAAAAAAGGTGAACACAGTTATAGAAGGATATGCGGGTAGACAGGTTGTTACAAAACGCAATTTATCCAATTTCTGCGTTAGAAAATAAATTTGATCCTCGAAATACAACTAAGTATGCCTGTGGTTAAATTGATTTTTCTGCCTTGAACACAGAAGAATTTTTTATTCCGCAGGCAGCCTGTCGTATAAAAGATTAATTTATTTAATACAAAATTTTAAATTTAAAAGGAATTTTTTTAATATGGGTATAACATTTCAACCGGAAGCTCTTCCGACTCTCATAGGAAGCCTGCCTATGGACAATCACGATCAGGCAACTGAACTGGTTTTTAAACATACTCCGGAAATTCCTTTATGGGTACAGCTTCCAACATACAAAGAAGAGGGAATGATAAACCAGTTTCTCCCAGGTCTTCCAGGAATTACAATAACTCCTGAACACATATATATTGATACTAAAAAAAATACATTTGAACAGGAGGTACTGACTTTTTATGAAGAGTATCTTGCTATTTCTGACATGGGAGAAGATATAGCAAATTCGAGATTTGCCCTGACAAAAGAAACAGCAAGGGGATTTTTCTCATTTCTTTCACATTTAAAAAATTTAAAAAAACAGCCTGTTGCTGTAAAAGGACAGATCACAGGTCCTTTTACTTTATCAACATCTCTTGTAGATGAAAATAAGAAAGCTGTTTTTTATAATGAAGAGCTAAGGGATATAATTATAAAACAAGTTGCTTTTAAAGCAAGATGGCAGGCAATGCAGCTTAAAAAAACAAAAACCCCTGTTATTATTTTTTTTGATGAACCGGCTCTTACAGGCTTTGGTTCTTCAGCTTTTATAAGCATAACCAAAGAAGATGTATCTGCCTGTTTTAATGAAGTGATAGCAGCTGTACACTCACAAAAAGCATTAACAGGAATTCATGTTTGTGCTAATGCCGAATGGTCTCTTCTTCTTGATTCATCAGTAGATATAGTAAGTTTTGATGCTTATTCTTTTTTTGATAGATTTATTCTGTATCCTGATGAAATAAAAAAATTTTTAGAAGCAGGAAAAATATTAGCATGGGGTATTGTTCCTACTTTAAGCGTAGATGATTTAAGAAAAGAAACAGCTGATTCTATATATGAAAAATGGAAAGAAAAAGCTCAGTTAATAGAAAATTTAGGAATCAGTTTGACAACAATAAAGAAACAGTCTTTAATTACGCCAAGTTGTGGAACAGGATCTTTAAAGCTTCCAGATGCTATACGGGTTCTTGAATTAACAAGTAAGGTTTCTAAAATGATTAGAGAAACATTATAATGTTTTAATTTTATTTTTTTTATATATATTGTAAAACCATATAGCATATTGTTAAAATATATCAACAAATAAGGGAAGAGGTTTTTTATGCCTAAAAATATTTCAGAAAAAAAATTTTCAAAAGAAAGCAAGTATGTTCTGGATGAAGAAATTGCTAAAATTGTAAATATATCTATGGCTCTTGAGATGCCTCTTTTGCTTAAAGGTGAGCCAGGTACAGGTAAAACCATGCTTGCCCATGCTATAGCAGAAAATCTTGAGATGCCGCTTATTGTTTTAAATGTAAAATCATCAATGAAGCTTATAGAAGCTCTTTATCAGTATGACACTTTAACAAGATTAAATGACAGTCGTTTTGGAGACAGCAACAGAGATGTCAGCAACATAGAAGAGTATATCAAAATGGGGAAAATAGGACAGGCTTTTACAGCTGAAAACAGGACTGTCCTTTTAATTGATGAAATAGACAAAGCTGATACAGATTTTCAGGATGATATGTTAGATGTACTTGATCAAATGGAATTTGATATTATTGAAACAGATAAAACAGTAAGTGCTAATAACAGACCTGTTATCATTATTACATCCAACTCAAAAAAAGACCTGTCAGATCCTTTTCTTGGAAGATGTAATTTCCACCATATTGCTTTTCCCGATCCCAAAATGATGCGCAAAATTATAAATGTTCATTTCTCAGATATTAGTTCTGATCTTGCTGAAAATGCTATTGAAGCTTTTTATAATGTTAGAAATGTTGAATCCCTTGAAAAAAAACCTGCTACAAGAGAACTTATAAATTGGATCAGAGCTCTTCAGACTGATCCTGACTTTAAAACAAAAAAACTTGCCAAGGGTAATATCCCTTATTTGGGAGTACTGCTTAAAAAAAGCCAGGATTATGCTCAGGTACAAAATCATATAAATCGCAGACGTTTATTTTAACTTTTTTATTATTTTTGTCGCTTATATAAAAAGGGAAAAGTTTTAAAGTATGTTTATTAATTTTTTTTATAAATTAAAAGAAGTAGGAATACCGGTAAGTCCCACATCTTTTTTAATATTTCACAAAGCTCTTGCAAAAGGTTTAATAAATTCATTAGATGATTTTTATACTTCATCACGTTCAATTTTAATAAAAAATGAACGATATTTTGATCTTTTTGACCAGGTATTTGCATATCATTTTGAAGGGGTTGAAATACCGGAGTATGATGCTGCTGAAATAGATGAAACAGCAAAAGCCCTGCTTGAGCAGTGGTTAAAAGATCCGGCAGATATTGCAAGAGCCCTCGGTATTGATGAATCTGTTTTAAGTAAGCTTACTCCTGATGAACTTATAGAATATTTTAAAGAAAGGCTTAAAGAACAGACAGAAAGGCATGATGGAGGAAATAAATGGATAGGTACAAAAGGCACATCTCCTGTGGGACATTCTGGAACTCATCCTGGTGGTATGCGTGTTGGTGGTGTTTCACAAAATAAATCTGCTGTTAAAGTTGCTATGGAAAGAAGGTATAAAGACTATTCACAAGAAGGTCCGCTTACCCAGGCTATGATGGGAGAAGCATTAAAAAAATTGAAAAACCTGATTCCAGCCGGTGCCAAAGATATTATTGATATAGATGAGACTATTTATCAAACTATGAAAAATGCCGGTGAAATTGAAATTATTTTTAAAAGAGGCTTAAAAGACCGGCTTAAGGTTATCCTTGCTATAGATAACGGGGGTTGGTCTATGGATCCTTATATCAGTGTAGTTCAATCTCTTTTTAATCATTCCAGATCCCGTTTTAAAGAACTTAAAACTTATTTTTTCCATAATACAATTTATGACTCTTTGTGGGTTGACCCTGGCAGACACAAAGTCCCTGTTTCTATTGACAAATTCGCATCAAAAGATCCTGAAACCCGTCTAATTATTGTAGGGGATGCCAGCATGGCTCCATATGAACTTATGAGTCGTGATGGATCTATTTATTTGACTCACAGAAGTGGTATTCCCAGTATTGAAAGATTAAAATCTCTTTCTGAAATATTTCCCCATTGTGTATGGCTTAATCCTGTCCCGATTTATATGTGGCATTACACACATACAATAGTTAAAATCAGTAAAATTTTTCCAATGTTTGAGCTTTCCCTTGATGGTCTTGAAAAAGCAGTAAATTATCTTAAAGCAAAATAGAACAAGGTTATAAACTATCAATATATACCCTGTTTGTTCATATGAGACAGACAGGGTAAGGAACGTGGACAAGAAATATTGTAAGTCAAAAAACTTTGCAACTAAGCAAATGAGACACTTATGAGTCATTCAACGTGTCTCACAACTATATTACATTTCCTTTACCTTATCTGTTTTATCCTGACTTAAACCTGAAATTCTTTTTATTATCAACATGTTATTGTTAATGTCATAAAACCGGCATACAATTTGCTTTTTATATTATTAATAAATAGGAAAGAAAGTTTTGTTCACGTTTCTTAGTTTATTATAATAACAAATTGGAGGAAAGTATGAATCTTCATGAAATAAAAAATAATTTTGATCTTGTAAATTCCGTTGACTGGGAAATGACACCCGAAGAAGCAATTGCATTACACCTTGAATGGGGTCCATTAAGATCTCAGATATATTACAATTCAAGAGATAATGACAATGAGACTGTATATTTTGTTATCAATACATGGAATAACCCGCCAATTTTAACCCTTGTAAGAAGAAAAGGTTTTGATTCTGAAGAACTGGGAGACTTTAGACTTCCAAAAAAGCTTGAAGCAGAATTTCTTGCAGGAATTGGTCAATATAAAGGAGTGTATGCTGTTGAAGGAAAAGTAAGAGACTGGCTTAAAAAAACGCTTGAAGTCTAAGCTTTTTAAATGTTGACTATAAAAAACTAAAGGATATTGCCATATATAGATACAAAAGGGAATTTATAAAAATCAAAAATACTGCATGTACGCTTGATCCATGCAGTATTAGTATTACAGGTAGAAAAATAAATTATATCGAAAACAGTTAGTCTGCAAGATCATTAAACCCGAGTCCTTTTTCATCTGTTCCAAAATTCACTTTTTTCACCATAAGCTCTTTTTACAAAAAGTTTTGCATCAGTGTACCTTACGGTTTCACCTGCCTGATATCCAGACAAAAACACAGGGCTATTTCCACATCCCATGCCATTGCCAATTGTGAATGACTTAGGTCTGTTATTTCATCCACGTTCCTTAAACAAAATTTAGTACTTTGTCGGAGGAAGGGCTTCATTACCAACTTTGGATGTACCAAAGAAGCATGCCTCCTATGGTACCGGTATGAGAGAGAATAGAGAATACCGGATTCTACCATAACTTAGATTCTCTCACCGTAGCAAGATAGCTTCTGAATATGGCCAAATTTTTTTACCTTTGAAATATGTTTTTTATCATTCGTTATAAAAATAGCATTACTCAAGATTGCCAAAGCATGATACAAACAGTCGGTTAATTCAGGATAACCACTCTTCTCGTTTCCTATTCTTGCCAGCTCTATAGCTTTCATGCGTACTTTAGTGTTTGGAAC
>DAOWNP010000110.1 GCA_030642545.1 Desulfobacteraceae bacterium
ATCAATGAGTCTTTTTGCCTTTTTAACAGATAATTGGGTAATATAGTTTTTAATAATAGGAATTGACTGTGGACTCATGCTTAATTCATCAAAGTTTAAACCTAATAATATAGGTAGATTTATTGGATCAGCAGCCATTTCCCCGCACATGTGTACCTCTATTTTCTTTTTTTTTCTTATATCAGTTATATGTGTAAGCATTTTTATAATAGCAGGGTGCAAGGGTTCAAAGAGATAAGCTACTTCACTATTCCCCCTGTCTATAGCTAATGAATACTGAATAAGATCATTGGTTCCTATACTGAAAAAATCAACAAGATCTGCTAAATGTTCAGCAATGATAACAGCAGAAGGAACTTCAATCATTATTCCTATTTTGATATTTTTATCATAATCTATATTAAAAACTTTTAATGATTTCTTGGCATCATTTAATGATTGTTTTGCAAAAACAAGTTCATTATAGTTTGATATCATTGGAAATAAAATTCTAATATTTCCATAAGCCGAGGCTCTTAAAATAGCTTTTAATTGGGTAAGGAAAATTTTAGGTTTTTTATAACAAAACCTTATAGCCCTGAGTCCTAATGCAGGGTTTATCTCCTTTTGTTCCGGCAGGTGATGAATTAGTGCTTTGTCACCGTTTATATCAAGAGTTCTTATGGTAACAGGTTTTGGTGACATCAATTCAGCTACATCTTTATATTGTTCAAACAGTTCATCTTCATCTGGAAAATCTTTTCTGCTTAAATAGAGAAATTCGGTTCTGTACAGTCCAATTCCATCTCCACCATGGTCAAGTACAGAAACAATCTCTTCGGGAAGTTCTATGTTTCCCATAATCTTAAATATATGGCCGTCTTTTGTTTTAGCCGGTATATAGCTTTTTCTGGTAATTACTGCCTGGTATTTTGTGTATTTTAGATTTAATCGTTCGTATTTAATAATAGTCTCGTCAGAAGGATTTATTATTACTGTACCAGATTTTCCATCAACTATTATAATATCATCATTTTTTATCTCTTTTGTAGCATTTTCAATTCCTATTACAGCAGGAATACCAAGTGACCTTGCAATAATTCCTGTGTGGGAGGCTTTGCCTCCGAGATCTGTTACAAACCCTTTTATACGTTCTAATTGAATCTGACTGGTTTCAGCAGGGGAGAGGTCTTTTGCAATTAATATAACACGCTTATTAATCTCTGAAATATTTTCATTTTTAAATCCAACGAGGTTTTGTATTATTTTATCTGAAATATGAACAATATCTGCTCCCCTGCCTTTTAAATACGGATCAGATATGCTTTCAAACATTGCCTTTGCTTTTTCAATAATTTTTTTTAAAGCCCATTCTGCATTTACACACTCTTTTTCAATCAGGTTAATGGTTTTATCATAAAGCATCTTGTCTTTATATAAAGCCATTTGAGCTTCAAGAATATGTGTATTTTCCTGAAACTCTTCCGGGATATTTTTTATTATTTTAGCAAGTTCACCGGCAGAATTTTGTACAGCTAATTTAAAACGGTTTATTTCACTGGCAACATCGTTTTCCCGGATATAATATTTTTCAATTACATCTACGCCTTCTTTATCAACAAGATATGCCTTGCCAATACAAAATCCAGGTGAACCACAAATACCATAAAGTTTAGTTTCTTTTTTTAAAGTGGACATATCTAAAGCTACTCTCCAAATCCGGTTTCAAACAGTTGTATTAATTCTTTTAAAATATTCGCATCTTTTTCGCTGTGAATTTCCAATTTTATTTTAGCTCCTGCGGGACAAGCTAAAGACAGTATATCAACAATACTGGATGCATCTGCTTTGTTTTCGCCATGAAGTATAGATATTTCATGGTGTGCTTCTTGAGCAATGTTTGCTATTTTTGCAGCAGGACGTGCATGCAAGCCTAATTTATTTGTTATTATAACTTTTTCCGACAATTTACAATCCATATTTAACCTAAATACAAAACTATTTTTAAAAATTTCCCAATATACTATATTTTTATCATTATTATATAATAGAATAATTTAATCAACATAGAAAATTTGGGATTTAGGAGTGAGAGCAAAATGACTTACTTCTTAATTTGTAAAGTATTTCATAAAAACCGGAATCAGTATCGCGATAATAATTATTATTCCGGGAATAGAGATATATGGAACATACCATGGTTTTTGATTTTTTTGTGCAGATTTTAATTCTGATAAAAACCATCGTCCAATAAGAACAGAAGCTATTATTACAGAAATAAATTTAATTATACTTAGAAATAAAGGCATGATTATTTTCCTGATTTAAACAAGTATGCAATTGTCTCTGGTTGAAAATTTAAGGGAGCAAAATTTTTAAAAGTAATATCGTTAAAGGAAAGCATACGTTTGTCTTTTATAATTTTAAAAATTTCAAAATAACTTAGTATTGATCTTTTTGACCAGCAAAGTCCGATTTTTGAAGATAGCTGTTGTATTTCATGTACCTCTGCTTCTATTTCAAGAAAATTTCCAAATGGCATTGAATCTATACAAAAAGAAGCATTGTCTAATAATAGAGTTTCCCTGTATTTTTCATAAATTAATTTTTGAGAAAAACCAATTGATTTTAATATTACAGCCATTGTATCAAAATCATCAATATTTACCTCTAATTCTTTAAAGCTTTTAACTTGAAAATTTGTATTTTCAGGGGGTATCTTTAAAGTTAATCTGTTTTTTTTATCTTTTCGAAGTCTTAATATACTTTTTTTGTGAAAAAGAGAATCGTTTTTATTATCAAATAATATATTATATTCAAACACAGTCCCTTTATTATCTGCTCCAAGAGCAAGTATTTTTTCCCGTATTATATTTCTATCTGTTATAAAAAACTTTACTTCTGATTCTATTTTATTCATATTTACCAACACTTATAAAAAATATTCGAATATATATACAAATTGATATTGCTTTTTATATATTAATATTGATTAATATATCAATAAATTTTATTTTTTTATATATATAAAAAATTAATTAAAAAGGTGTTTATGAATCAGTCATGTCCTATATCAAACGAACGTATTAATGAAAAAGCAGCAAGATTAAATGGGCTGTTAACAGCTTTTTTCCTTTTTGTATTTATAATATCTTCACTTAAATGGGTAATTTTTTTTCTAACCGGTGATTTTTTAATCAGAGGGTTTTTAAATGGTAAAAAAAGTCCTGTTGCTGCATTGAGCAAAAAGATCGTTTCAATGTTTAATATCAAACCGGTAATGGTAAATGCAGGTCCTAAAAAATTTGCAGCAAAAACAGGTTTTTTTTTAAGCTTTATAATTTCTGTTTTATATCTGACTAATAGTATTTCTATGGCAACCTTTTTTGCTGTTTTAATGGTAACTTTTGCTCTTTTAGAAGCCTGCTTTGGATTTTGCCTCGGATGTGTTGCATATTCCTGGCTTATAAAAGCAAATATCATAAAAAGCACTTGATTAAATATGTCATGTCTATTAAAAAGTTTAAAAAATATTTTTCTTGACACTTTGTTTTAATTTTTATATATATTTTAAATTCGTTTTTTTGATTAGGAGAATACTAAAAGTGCAAAAATATACATATAGTGCAAAAAGATCAGATAATAAAAATAAATGGTTGATTGTTGATGCTAAAGATGCAGTCTTGGGAAGGCTTTCAACAGTAATTGCTTCTCGTCTTAGAGGAAAACACAATCCGCTTTTTACTCCCCATACAGATATGGGTGATAGTGTTGTTGTTATAAACGCAGAAAAAGTTATTTTAACAGGAAACAAACTAAAACAGAAAACTTATTACAGGCACAGCGGATATATGGGAGGAATAAAAAGTATAACTGCAGAAAAACTTCTTGAAAAAACTCCTGAAAATTTAATACGTTTTGCTGTAAAGGGTATGTTACCTAAGAACAGGCTTGGCACGAAATTATTTAAAAAATTGAAAGTTTATTCAGGGCCTGATCATCCACATAAAGCACAAATGTTAGAGAAACTTGATATATAGAAGACCGTTATATAAATAATTTCACTTAAATTATTGGTTGGAGAGAGACGATTATCAGTATTATCTTCTTGCTTCTATTCTTGTGAAATTAATTATTTGATAATCTATAACCGTGAATCGGTTATAATTTTTTATTTTTTGAGGGAATAGATGAATAACGATAATACCTATTATGCTACAGGGAAACGGAAAAGTGCTATAGCAAGAACATGGCTCTTTCCTGGAACAGGCAAAATAACCATAAATAATCGTAGCTTTGATGATTATGTTACTGTAGGAAATTCTAAAATAAATTTAAAACAACCCCTTACTTTAACCAACACACTGACAGCCTATGATATTAATGTGAAAGTTAAAGGTGGCGGAATAGCTGGGCAGGCTGGAGCAATACGACATGGAATAACAAAAGCTCTGTTATTGGCAAATCCTGAATTTAGAGCTGTTTTAAAGCGAGCCGGTTTTATTACACGGGATGCAAGAGTTAAAGAGAGAAAAAAATACGGACAAAAAGGTGCAAGAGCCCGGTTCCAATTTTCAAAACGTTAAAATTAGTATATTTAGAAAAAGAGAACAGGATAATTATACCTGTTCTCTTTTTTTATACAAAACTTTATATTTACAACACTTCTTTTTTTACAAGTTTCATAGTAACTATCCAAATATATAAATATTTTAGATGTATGTCTTTTAGGAATGTTAGAACATGTTCCAGACAAGCTGTTTATTAATTTATCCCGCCTTGATTTCATAAAAAATTAGCAAATCTTTTTTTTTAGCTTTCAAAAAATCTTTTTATCTTTTATGGATAATATATGAAACAATATTTTATCAGAAGACTCTTGTTGATAATTCCTACATTTATTGGTATCACCATAATAGTTTTTGCGATTACCAGATTTGTTCCAGGTGGTCCTGTAGAACGGATTATAATGCAGGCCCAGCAGATGAAAAATATGGATGGAATGGGAATAATAGGTGATACACAAGAAAATAGCAGTCAGCCATTATCAGATGAGCAGATAAACGAACTAAAAAAATATTACGGTTTTGATAAACCGGTTCTTGTTAGTTATTGTTTATGGTTTTTAAAAGTAATTACAGGAGATCTTGGAGTTTCTACAAGGTATTATGACCCTGTGTGGGATATGATAGTAGAAAGAATACCCATCTCTCTTTTTTACGGACTTGTTTCAATGGTTTTAGTATATGGTATCTGCATTCCTCTCGGAATACTAAAAGCTTTTAAACATAAGCAGGCTGTGGATAACATAACCTCAATAATTATTTTTACAGGATATGCTATTCCGGGATGGGTAGTAGGTTTGCTTTTATTGGTTTTTTTAGGATCATATTGGGAGATTTTTCCACTTGGAGGATTTACAGGTGATGATTTTGAAAATCTCAATGTGATTGAAAAAGCATACGATATAGTTTTGCATGCTGTTTTACCTGTTATATCTTATGTTGCAGGCTCTTTTGCAGTTATGACCCTTTTAATGAAAAATACTCTTATGGAAAATCTTTCAGCAGATTATATAAGAACGGCTATTTCCAAGGGGCTTCCTTTTAAAAAAGCAGTGTTTGATCATGCTCTTAGAAACAGTCTCATTCCCATTGCAACTCATTTTGGAAATAATGTTTCAGTTATTTTAATGGGATCTTTTTTAATAGAAAAAGTGTTTAATATAGATGGTATGGGGCTTTTAGGGTATGAATCGGTTATAGAGAGAGATTATCCTGTTGTGTTGGGCATACTGGTTATATCTTCTGTCTTATTGCTTGCAGGCAATATACTTTCAGATATTTGTGTTGCTATTGTGGATCCAAGGGTAAGATTTAAATAATGATAAAATTCAGCCCTTTATTTAAGAAAAAAATCAACCGTTTCAAATCTATAAACAGAGGTTATTACTCTTTTATAATCCTTATAATGTTATTTCTACCCTCTATGTTTTCAGTCCTGATTGCAAACAATCGTGCGATTATTGTCTGTTTTAACGGCAGCTATTATTTCCCCACATACAGCAGTATGCTTACTGGAAGTTTTTTTGACCAAAATTATGAATATGAGGTAAAATACAGAGAACTCAGTAAGATATTTAAAGAGCAGAATAGTGGCAATTGGCTTATTATGCCGCCTATTCCATATAATCCTTATGAAAATGATTTTAAAGAAGGTATATATCCGCCTGATAGCCCGTCCTTTAGTGCAAAGCATTTTATGGGAACAGATACTATGGGGCGTGATGTAGCTTGCAGACTAATTTACGGATTTAAAATAGCTATGATCTTTTCTATGATACTGCTGTTTGTAAATTATGGTCTGGGAATAAGCATTGGTTGTTTTATGGGCTATTTTGGAGGAAAGTTTGATATTATTTTTCAAAGGGTAATTGAAATCTGGTCCAATATCCCTTTTTTGTATGTGATTATTATAATTTCATCTATTGTGGTGCCAAATCTTTTTATGCTTATAGTGATTATGTCTTTTTTTGGATGGATATCCATGACATGGGTTATGAGAACAATAACTTATAAGGAAAAGGAAAGAGAGTATGTTTTATCTGCAAAGGCTATGGGTGCCGGAAGTTTTCGGATAATATTTAAACATATTCTGCCAAATACTATAGCTGTTATAGTAACTTTTGCTCCTTTTGCTATTTCAGGTGGTATTGTATCTTTGACATCGCTTGACTATTTAGGGTTTGGTCTGCCTCCGCCTACTCCGAGCTGGGGAGAATTATTAGGACAAGGATGGGCAAACATGGATGCATGGTGGATAGTTACATCGGTTATTTTTGCAATGACCTTTACACTGCTTCTTGTAACATTTATTGGAGAAGCTGTTCGTGAGGCTTTTGACCCTAAACTGTATACTATTTATGAATAAGTTTTCTTTGAGGTATAGATTGTCACATAAATAATTTCACTGTGTTATCGGTCGGAGATATACTATTAGTATTACCTCCTCCTCTATGGACTTGTGCCAATTTTTAAAATCGGATAATTATGTGACAATCTATAACGACCTGTCGACAGGTTGCCTGCAAAATGAAAATTTCTTCTGTGTTCAAGGCAGAAAATTATTTTGACCACAGGTATACGCTGTTGTATTCCGAGGATCAAAATCAATTTTTCAACACAGAAATTTGGATAAATTAGCGTTTTGCATACGCCTGTCGAAGGAAGGGATTATATGAAAAAAACAAGTTATGTATATATCTGTTTAATGCTTTTTGTTTTTCTTGCTGGCTGCTCAAATGATAGTGAAAATAAAACTCTTCCTGAAAAAGAGGAAATAGCAGAGAAGCATGACATATCTGCTGCTGCATTTGTAAAAGAAAAACTTCCTGAAGATATTGTATGGCTGAACAATGATTCTGATCCTGTTTTTGCATCTGATTTTGCTAAAAAAGGCGGGATAATGCGTTCTGCTGTAATGACATTCCCATTAACATTCAGGGTTGTGGGTCCTGATTCCAACAGCAGTTTCAGAGGAGCTGTTTTAAGTAATCAGCTCTCTCTTATTGGAATTCATCCAAATACACTAAATATTATTCCTGAGCTTGCTTCATTTTGGGCATTTGGGAAAGATAAAAAAACCATGTATTTCAAGCTGAATCCTGATGCTGTCTGGTCAGACGGCAGGCAGGTTACAGCATATGATTTTGC
>DAOWNP010000349.1 GCA_030642545.1 Desulfobacteraceae bacterium
TCTAATGCCACAAGAGTAGTTACAGGTGTTACATTAACAGTTATGGTTGTACCTTCACTTGCAGCAGGTGCTGGTGCCATCATAATAACTGCAGGCTTTCTGCTGGTTTCACTTGAAGCCAACACAAAACCACCTTGTGAAACAATAACATAAGAACCATAATTTTCAGGAATGGTCATTGAATAAGCACCGTCAACACTTGTCGCTTTTGTAGATTTTTCATTAATATCAACTACAAAATCACCGGTTGTTGCAGTAATTAATTTATCTGCCCAAACTGTTGCACCATCCACATACCCTTGGGCAAGCATGCCAGAAAAGCTCTGTTTTGATGTTGGAATAACATGACCATCACCACAACCATAAAGATACAGAGCAAATACACCCAATAAAACAACTATGCATTTTTTCTTTGTAAACATTATACCCTCCATTTGTTTTAAATTAATGTAAATTTTGTTTAATAAATTTTAGAGAAATTTTTAAGATTTTTGTACTATGGTTTAAGATAATACATTCTTTAAAAGGCTGTTTTTTTATCAAAAGTCATTGTTTGCTTCTTCTAAAAAACTCTCTCTTAATATTGTTGCCTGTAAATTATTTTCTACATCTGAATCTTTTTGATTATTCTTAATATTTCTAATATAATCTATGAAAAATATTCCAAAAACAGAAATAAACAGACCTAAAAAAGATGATAGAAAAACCATTATTGAACGTCTTGGACTATATTTTTCTTTTAAATTCGAAACTATCGGTTTTGTAAGCTGTTTTAAAAAATATAATTCAGATGCACGCAATAAAACCTTTTTTTGAATAAGAGCAGACATTAAATCTGTTAACTGCTCCTTTAGTATAAGCTCATTTGCTTTAGAAACCTCCGCATTATAAAACCCTATTTTTTTATCTATATTTTCCAGCTCAATTAAACGCAGATGAGACGACACTTCTTTTAAGAAAATTTCGACAAGCTTTTTAGCTACATATGGAACTTCATGTGTTACAGATATTGTTATTACATTGGATTTTTTATCTGAATCTATTTTTATTAATCCTTTTAGTCCTCTTACTGTTTCATAAATATAGTCATCATCTAACTCATTATGTTTATTTTTTTGCCAGAACTTTATACCTGTTTTTACATCGTAAATAAATCGTATTCCCAATCCAAAGGTATATTGTTTATCTAAATTATCATTTGTTATAAGATCATATATTTTGTGTTTTATCACAAGTTTTTTCATAAAAGCATAATCATCTTTTATAATTTTAAGCTGCTCATCTATAGAAACACCACTATCTCCTCCAATATCTATTCCAGCTAAAGCAGCTATACCTGAAAACTGAGATGCTGATGCTTTAGATTCACCCTGAGGCATTAAAATAGTTTTTGATTGATATATGTTTGGTAGAGACATAGAGTAAACAATGGATAATACAAAAACAATAGATGTAAATATTATTATTTTATATCTGTTTATCCATATTACATTAAAAAGTTCAAGAAGATCTATCTCATCTTCCTGATAGTTAAAATCTGAAATATTTTCTGTTTGATGAGTTATTTCGTTAGACATGATAAATGTTTTAAGATTTAAATTTTAAGATTTAGGATTTTAAAAGTTAAGTTTCAGGATTTTGATAACACACAGATCAAAACTGTTGTTTTAAATTAACGCCCTTCGGGCGGACTCTTTTTTAACATATTTATATTATAGGTGTTGGTTCATTCTTGCCGTCATTCCGGCTTTCGCCTGCATCCAGAATAATTCCAACGACATAATAAAGCTTGCTGCCGGATCTTTGTCCGGCATGACGGCAGAACTTTGGACTCTTAAATTAAAATATTTGGACAAACTCGCTTTAACATATTGACATTATTAATAAAAAAGTGGAAATTCCTATACTATATACTTATAATACTGTAAAATCAGTTAGTTGGGCATTTTTTTAGGCATTTATAAGCTTAAAAAGCACTCTATATCTCTATCTATAGTACTTTGAAAAACGCATTGCACTAATATGTTGAATTGTATACAAATATTGCCTGTTTAAAAAACAGTTAAAGAGAAACTTTCTACACTTAACTCCGTCCGGTTAATTACATTTACTTTATTTAAAAATTAATATAATATATTTTTAAATATTTGATTTGCATATTGGGAATATGTTTAAAAATATGTTTAAAATAATAATTTTGCTTTTTGTGCTTTTTGAATTTTACCCTTGATTTTATAAACTGAAATAGTTTGCTTAGTAAACTATTTTTTTAGTGTTATGTCAAGAGATAAATTAGAGAAGTGTTTTTCAAAATGTGCAAGCAGCATTTGAAGCTGGTCAAAGAAATTCAAATTCGAAAATAGCGGAAAAAATAATTAAACTTTCCGTATTTTGTCTATTTTACCTATTTTACCTATTTTACCTATTTTGCCTATTTTGTTTATTGCAATTTCCTAACCGGACACTACTGAGTATATATACCTATACAATTTTTTTGGCTGTCCATCCAAATGGGTGTTTTGACCACCATGTCAGACCTGAAATACGGGATAATGTTCAGGTGTATACATAACCAACAAACCGCTGCTTATTAGAATTAGAAAATTTGATACGAAACTCTCTCTTTATGACTACTGACTATTAATAAACAACAGCAACCAATATAATTTTAACTGCTCAGGTATCAA
>DAOWNP010000360.1 GCA_030642545.1 Desulfobacteraceae bacterium
AATTAAGAAAAACATACTGTTTTTATATGAAAATGATGAATTATGAATGATAAATTATGAATTAAGGAATTAAGGAATTCTACTAATTTATAATTTATCAGTAAGCGTTATTTCATTTTCATATTTTATTGTGCCTGTCAGTGCATAGGCGTTATAAAAAACAAATAATTCTTTCACAATCTAAAGCAGACATAGATTTATCGGCTTCCTGAACCTGACAAAACTGTTTTAATTGTTTTAAAAATTACTACAATATCAAATAAAACAGATAAATTTTTTATATAAAAAAACTCATAATCAAGCTTTTGCATGGCTCCTTCTTCATCTTCAGTATAACCTAAGCATACCTGTGCCCAGCCAGTTAAACCTGGTCTTACAGTAAATCTTTCCCTGTAATATGGGATTTGTTCCTCCAATTTATTTACAAAATACTCCCGCTCAGGTCTAGGTCCTACAAAACTCATTTCACCTTTTAAAACATTTAAAAGCTGAGGGATTTCATCAATTCTACATTTACGTATAATTCTACCAACACGGGTTATTCTAACATCATTTTTCCCTGCATATACAGGACCATTTTTTTCTGCATTAGAACACATTGATCTAAATTTATGTACATGAAATTTCTTTTTCTTTTTCCCTACTCTTTCCTGAGAATATATTATTGAACCAGGAGATTCAATTTTTATTAATACAACAGTTAATAAAGTGACAGGCAAACTTAGTAATAATATTAATAACGAAAAAAAAATATCAATAATTCTTTTAAGAAATTTCTGTAATCTGTTCTTCTTAAAACCATCAGAAAAAATAATCCAGCTGGGATTTAAATATTTAACAATAAGCCTGCCATTGAGCATCTCATAAAAAGTCATACCATCTATAATATCAATACCTGCCACACGACATTTAATTAATTGTTTAACCGGCATTGCCCCTCGTTTTTCTTCAAGCGCAACTATTATCTTTTTTATTTTATTTTCTTCTGCTATTTTAAATAAATCCTCATATATATTTTTCTCATCAGGTTTTTTATCTGTAAAATCCATAAAAATTTCATGCCCGCAATCTTTTTTTTCATTTATATGATATATAAGCTCTTTTGCTAATTTACCTGTACCAAGCAAAATAATTTTTTGATTAAACACTCCTGTATCAAGAACAAGTTGATATAAAACTCTCCATGAAATAATAAAAATTATTATAAAAATAATACATATCTCAAAAAGCCATTTTGAGATTATTGTACCAGGATAAATAAAATAGATAATTGCCAAAACAATTGTAGATAAACCAAGTGCACTGCATAATTTGCTGAACCAATTCGAAAAAGTATTATTCTGCTTAAAATCATAAAGATCAAAATAATAAAAAAAATATTGGAAAGTAGCTGTTATTAAAAATGCTTTTAGAAAAAATGGTTCATCATATATTCTGACTTCTTTGTCTATAAGAAAATAAGTAGAAATAATTATTGAACAAAATATTATTATTCCTTCACCTATTTGAAAAATAAAACTTTGAATAGGATAATACTGTCTTAAAATTCTAAGCATAATCAAATCCTTAAATTTTTTACTACTTGTACTTTTCTCTATTTTCCTTCAGTAGTGTTCGGTTAGAATTTTGCATGAGGGAAGTTTATTTATTTTTGTAGCGTATTGAATAAATCTCGTAGAATTTCTTAGTGCAGCACAGCCAAAAAAATTGCGATTGTTTGAGCGAGGTACGAGCAAGTTTCGCAATTTTGGCGAAGCAAACTTAGAAATTCAAGAAATTCATTCTAAAATAGCGGGAAAAACAATTAAACTTTCCGTATTTTATCTATTTTACCTATTTTGTCTATTTTATTTCTTGCAATTTCCTAACCAAACACTACTGATTTTCCTTAATACATTTATTATTTTGTCAAAATTACTTATTCAGCATAACTCATTTAAACTCTCTTTTTTCCAAATTCAGAAAATGCCATATTGAGTTTATCTGTATTTCCCCAAAAAGCCATTGGTTCATAATCAGGATATGGATAATATCCTAAATTAAGATAAATACTTTTTTGTTTTTCAGCCAAATAGTTCTCTACTAATTTTCTAACAGATATGGGAATACCGCTACAGCAATTAATAGCTCCCTGCACATTATTTTGCATTGCTATCTTTACTATATATTCAGCCACTTTTTCAACAGGTAAATAGTCTCTCAATTGTTCTCCACCCGACATATTAAAACTAAGTTCTTTATTTTTTAACGTATTATCTAATTGAGAAAAAATTGAATTGGAATTTTGACCTTTTCCATACATATAAAATAAACGTACCCATTTTAAATCAAAGTCAATCTTCTTTTTTAGTTGTTCCAAAAATTTTCTTAAAGTATCTTTTGCCAAACCATAAGGATTATCGGGTTTTGTCTCCATATCTTCTTTTAAAGAACCACTTTGTATTCCATATTCAAAACAAGTACCTGCTACAACTATATGTTTTAATCCATGTTCAATTATATTTTTGAGAAAAAAATAATT
>DAOWNP010000240.1 GCA_030642545.1 Desulfobacteraceae bacterium
AGCACAATATCACTTGTATGATAAGGTAGTTTGAGTTCGAAGAGATTTATAGGATTCTTTAAAAAAATATACAATGTAGAAAAAGAAACTATTGTAATTATTCCAAACCAGATTGACCATATAATGCCTTTTTTAAACCCTGAGAATAGGTTGTTTTTAGAAAGACCGATATGAGAAAGAGTTGTGTTTGAAAGTTTAAATATTGATATAATGATAATAATTTCAAAAAATCTCAAAAAAATTATAAATAATAATAATTTTACAGTATGATTAAAAATTATGTTTAGAGCTATTTCAATACATAGAACAAGAACTATGCATATCAAAAAAGGCTTGTCAGGAAAGACTTTTTTTTTTCTGTTTTCTAGTTCTTTTAAAATCATATGTTGAATACAAATATTTAAGGTATAAAATAAATAATTGACTATTTAAACAATTTATAATAAAGCATATCTAAATTCAACAATATATAAAATATTCTTACCATAATCTATCCATAACAGCATTTCTATTTTGGTATATTCTGGGAATTATTGTTTTAAATTCAACCATTTTTTGTTTGATAATGAAATTTGGGAATGTTTGTAAATAACTGAGTTTAAGCATGATAGGGTTTTTTTAATTTAATTACCTGAATTTATTAAGAAAAATGCTGTGTTATACTAATTATTTTAGGCAAGTATAGGAGAAATGTTTAATGGGAAAATGGATGAATGGGTTTTTAGATAAGTTAACAGTATGTCAACAGGCGAATCTTTTAGGGGGTGGTGAAATCCGTATGAAGATTCAAAAGGAACTTGGCAAGTTGACAGCACGAGAGCGGATAGATTCTCTTGTTGATGCAGGGTCATTTAAAGAGTTGGGCTCGCTTGTAAGAGATTTTGATCCTTTATTTACGAACACCAAGCCAACTCCTGCAGATGGCGTGGTTATGGGCACTGCAAAAATCGCAAATAGATCTGTTATGTTATATTCTATGGATTATACTGTTATGTCTGGATCTTTAGGAGATCAAGCTGCGTGGAAAATAGCAGAGTTAGTTGAGATGGCAGGGCAAAATAATATACCACTTATTGGAATTATAGATTCATTGGGTGAACGTATTAAATTTAAAGATGGTAGTGTAGGTCTTGATGGGGTTGCCCATCTTATTAAGAATTATTGCAAATATTCAGGGATAATACCGAGGATAACACTTCTCTTAGGACCATGTACCGGTCTTATGGCACAGATTCCGGTTTTATCTGATTTTTTAATAATGAATAAGAAAACAGGATTTTTATGGCTTGGCGGTGAAATTGTTTCTAAAAAGAGTGGTAAGCCTGAGTTTCATATGGAAAAAAGCGGGCAGTGCGATATTCTTGCAGATGATGATTTTGATGCTATTGAAAAGACAAAAGAACTCTTTGCTTTTCTTCCTCAAAACTGCTGGGAAAAAAATTCTGTTATAAAGTGTGATGATGATCCCAAAAGAAGTGAGGAAGCACTTTTAGATATTATGCCGGATAATCCTAAAATGACCTATGATTCTCATGAAATTATAGAGCTTATTACAGATAATGGTGATTTTTTTGAATTAAAAGAAGAGTATGCTCCAAATATTATTACCGGATTTTGCAGGTTTGATGGAATAGTTGTCGGTATTGTTGCAAGTAATCCTGATGAGTTAGGAGGGATTATGGAGCCTAATTCATCTGATAAATATGACAGGTTTATAAATTTTTTAGACGCATTTAGCATACCATTGTTAACTCTTGTTGATACTACAGCCTTTCCTCCCGGGGATAAATGGGAAAGGTTAGGTGTGATAAGGCATGGAGCAAAAAATCTTCACTCTTATGCTAATCTTACCTGTCCTAAAATTACTATTGTATTGAGAAGAGCTTATGGAGGGTCGAATATTGTTCTTGGATGTGCAAAAATGAATCCTGATTTTATTTTTGGCTGGCCTTCTGCAGAGTTTGCACCTACAGGTCCTGAAACTATTGTTCATGCTATATTTCATAAGGAACTTGCTAAGGCAAAAGAGGAGGGGCGGTTTGATGAAGTTTTTAATATGTATTTAAGTCCTATAAAAGAATATTTTAGTGTTTTAACTATGGGTACAGTCTTTACTACATATTATACAGTTCATGAGGTAATAGATCCGAGGAAAACAAGGCTTAGAGTTATTGATGCTCTGCATGCTACTTTGAATAAAAAAGAGATATTACCTGAAAGAAAACGTTTTATTAAACCTGCTTAGGAACGGGAAGAGGGATATTATGGGTAAAAAAATGGCGGAAGCTATTTCACGTCTTAAAGAGATAAAAGAGAAAAATCTTATAGGTGGTGGAGAAAAACATATAGAAAGACAGCATAACAGGGGGAAAATGCTGGCTCGTGAAAGAATTGACTGTCTTCTTGATCCTGGAACATTTAATGAATTAGGATCAAGTGTTACTACTACTTGTGCCAGAATTGATGGTAGAGTTCCGGATGCACCATGTGATGGTGCTATCGTAGGTACAGGAAAGGTTGATAACAGGCTTATTGCTGTTTATGCATCTGATTTTACTGTTATTGGCGGGTCAACAGGTATTCAGCATCTTTTAAAATGTGCTAAAATAATTGAAATGGCTGCTGACTGGAAAATTCCCATGGTATGGCTTCTTGATTCTTCAGGAGGAAGATTGGGATATACTGATGTGCCAATGGCAGGTATAGACTGGTATTTTGGTATTGAATCAAGAATTTCAGGAATGATTCCGCAAATTAATATCCTTATGGGGCCTTGTATTGCAGGGGCTGCATATGCTCCTACACTTTGCGATTTTTTGTTTATGAGCAGAAAATCAGCTAATTTGTGGCTTGGTGGTCCGAGAATGACACAGGCTGCAACCTCTGAGAAAATAGGAAAAGATGTGGGTGGAGCTGATTATCATATGGTATATACAGGGACATGTGATGTAGTAGAAAAAGATGATGAAAAAACTATTAAAGCAGCAAGAGAGCTACTCTCTTATCTTCCGTCAAATTATATGGAAAAACCGCTGTCAAAGGTTTGTGAAGATGATCCAGATCGTAGTGTGGATAAAATAGTAGATATTATTCCGGATGAGTATGATTTATCCTATGATATGCATGATGTTATAAAGTTACTGGTTGATGATGGTGAATTTTTTGAGATAAAGGATGAATATGCTAAAAATATTATAACCTGTTTTTGCAGGTTTAATGGAGAGGTTGCAGGTATTGTGGCTTGTAATCCCAAAGAAGGCGGTAGTGTTGTAGAGATTAATTCATGTGATAAATATTATAAATTTTTACAGATACTTGATGCATATAATATTCCCCTTGTTAACCTTGTGGATACTCCATCTGTTTTGCCTGATGAGAATCAGGAACAGGAAGGATTATTGCGGCATATTTGTAAGCTTACAGATGTTTATGCAACATCATCTATTCCTAAAATCAGTGTTGTTATAAGAGAAGCTTATGCTGATGCTGGAGGGCTTGTAATGGGTAGTTTAAGAGGTATGGGCGCAGATATTTGTTATGCATGGCCTATTGCAAGGTATGCTGTGGAAGCTTCAACTGTAGATTATAGTAAAATCTATAATATGGGTATAGAAGAGGATGCCAATGAGCAATATTTAAATCGAGCAAAAGAAAAAATTGATGTTTTTGAAACAGCCAGGAGCTGGACATCTCAGGTTATAGATGAAATTATAGAACCAAAAGACACCCGCAAAATGATAATTAATGCTTTAGAACTTACAAAGAATAAGAGCGTTCAGTTTCCTGAAAGGAGAAAAATACACGGTACATGTCCGACATAAAGGATAAAATCTGATATTTTTTTAGGGAAGTTTAAAATATATATTATACTGGAGACAGGTTATGAGTAATGGAAATAGTGACAAAGAGTTAGTAGAAGTTTTAGCACCCTTAGCAGGAGTTTGTTATTTGCAGGCGGCTCCGGAAGAGCCTCCTTATGTGTCTGTAGGTGATGAAGTTAAAAAAAAACAAGTTCTTGCATTGTTAGAGACTATGAAGGTTTTTCAGAAAGTAAAATCACCGGTAAAAGGGAAAATAGTAAAGATAGCTGCTGAAAACGAAACAGCTTTAAGTGATAGTGCGGTTATGTTTGTTATTGAGCCAAATTAAATATTAACAGGCAAATGCAAAACGCTAAGCTCTATAAAGCTTAGCACTGGAAAATTTATTTTGAGGATTAAAGTTTTTATTTTATTGTAGAAAAAGGTGCTTTTATTATGTTTTCTAAGATTTTGATTGCAAATCGTGGAGAGATAGCTGTTCGTATTATCAGGGCATGTAG
>DAOWNP010000057.1 GCA_030642545.1 Desulfobacteraceae bacterium
AGATATAATATATTGAGTCTGTTCCAAAGAGAAAACGTTGACCAACGGTCAATTGGAGATTTATTCAGAGCCTGCTATGAAGAATTAGCCAACATAACTTTTCTTGATGCCTTAAAAAGAATAATGCAACTAACTAAACTATGCTACGCAAAAGTTCATAATTTATCCGAGATGGTTATAAGCTCTATTCTTGATCTGATAATGGGGAAGCAATTGTATATTTTGGCCTGAATAATAATCAAACGCCCCAATTGAAGGGCATTTATAGATAATTCGTTCCTCAGAAAGTTAAATTAAACAATAAAAATAAGTCATTTATGTATTGACTTTTAAAAAAAAGGATATTAGTGCATGTACAAGTTTCTTTCAATCAATAATTAATATTAATTTAGAGGAGAAAGCAATGGATTTAAAAAATTTTAATTTAGAGAGCTTGTCAGACGAAGAAATCAAAACAATTAATGGTGGGACTGAAGCAGGTAATGGTAATGGTTGTTGTTGGGGTTTCCCGGGTATAAGTGCAATTATAGGTTTTACATTGTGCACATTAGGTAATCTTAAAAATCTTACTATAAATGCCCATAATGGTTTTCTCAGCCTTTTTTTTATTTAATACTAACTTTTTTTTATGATTTGCAGTTACTAATGTCTATCAATAAAATCAGTATGTTAGACAGTGCTTCTGAAATATGCATTGTATTTAATTATTTCTGATTTCACAGGTTGTGACAAGACACAAATTTTAGATAAATCCCATTTTTACACAAAAGAGCAGTTTTTAGATTTTACCATTTCGAATCACAATGTGATTCGAAATGGTAATTATAGATATATTCAAATAATAAACTGATATTTCATGTACAATATCTTTATTCTAATCAAAGGTAGATAGCCTCTTTGTATAAAAAGTGGGACATACCCAAAAACTTTCCTCCAAAATTTTACAATCGGTATTTGTAAAAGTAATTTAGCCCCTGTTTCTATTCATTTCTATTTATACAACATGTTTTTTAGCTGCGTATATAATATTAAAAGATAAAAAAATATTATTTTATACTAACAGGCATATACTATTTTTTAGAAATGTTTAGTTTTTTTTGTCCAACCTCCTTAGCTTGTAAATATCATGTCCCTCAATCTTCGACAGGCGGATGCAAAACACTAATTTATCCAAATTTCTGCGTTAGAAAATAAATTTGATCCGGAAAATACAACGGGTATGCCTGTGGTCAAATCTATTTTCTGCCTTGAACATAGAAGAAATTTTCCATTCTGCAGGCAACCTGTCGATTAAAAAAAATAGCTGGAAAACCGAGTTTTTGGACACCCAACACTAAATATAGTACTTTTCTAATACTAATTTTTCTTAAAAATAAGAAAAAAATCAGTCTTCTTCACTATTTACTTAACAATGAAAAAATATTAAAACATGTACAGTTTTTAAAAAAAAATACTGATTTCAATTTTAATTTTAATTTAAAGGAAAAAGAAATGGATTTAAAAAATTTTAATTTAGAGAGCTTGTCAGACGAAGAAATCAAAACAATTAATGGTGGTGGATCTTGTTGTGGTTGGGGATTCCCGGTTATGAGTAAACTTATAGGTTTTACACTGTGCACATTAGGTAATCTTAAAAGTCTTGCTATAGGTACTCATAATAGTATTCTCAGCCTTTTTTATATCGGATAATCCAGCTAACATGTACAGTTTTTAAAAAAAAATACTGATTTCAATTTTAATTTTAATTTAAAGGAAAAAGAAATGGATTTAAAAAATTTTAATTTAGAGAGCTTGTCAGACGAAGAAATCAAAACAATTAATGGTGGTGGATCTTGTGGTTGGGGATTCCCGGTTATGAGTAAACTTATAGGTTTTACATTGTGCACATTAGGTAATCTTAAAAATCTTGTTATAAATACCCATAATAGTATTCTCGGGCTTCTTTCTATCTAATATTTCTGATTTTACAGGTTGTTACAAGGCTCAAATTTCATATTACAGTTTGTATATGATATATTTGTGCTGAATTTATTTCCAAAAAATTTTGTAACAATCTGTAAAATATTTCAGATGTTAAAGTTTAAGTTATGGTTGAATTAGAACTAATCCCAATATTTTTTAAAAACTTTTTTCCCAAAATTTTGCAATTGGTGTTTGTAAAGTAACTTCGTCTTTGTTTTTATCTATTTAATTTCTATATATAATTTTATTAAACTTTTATCTTTGATGTTGTAATAATAGAGATGTTGCAGTTATTTTTATATATTATTGACTAAATTCATTAAATAAACATATAGTATATGGATTTATATTCAAAAAGAATTATTTATAACAAAATCTCTGTTTTTTACAAAAAATAAATATTATTATGCAAAAATCAATATTTCCATCTGAAATAATCGAATATACAGCAGAACATATATTATCGCGGTTTTCAGTTAAAAGTAATGTTATTTATTGTGTCGTTATATTTGCCATAATAACAACTATTGCTCTTCTTCCCTTTATAGTAATTCCTATATCTATACAATGCAGCGGAATAATAAGACCTCTTGCAGAAAAAAATGCTGTTAAATCTCTTGTTTCTGGAGTTGTTTCAAATATCTATATAAAAGAGAATCAGTTTGTTAAAAAAAATCAGATAATGATGGAAATAGATCTGTCAATTATAAAAGAAAAATTAAACTTTATTAATTATAAATTAGACACTAACAAATCTAATTTAAGCGATCTTAAATTACTTACCAGGTTATCTGTTTCAAATTTTTTGATTAATAGAAAAAAAATAAAAAGTATGCACTATAAAAGTCAATATGTATTGCTTTTAAGTCAGATAGAAAAAAACGCAAAAGAGTATAAAAATGCTAAAAATGAGTTGAAACGGACTCAATATCTTTATGAAGAAAAACTCTCAAGTTTAAGTGATCTGGAATATAGAAGGCTTGAAGTAGCCAAATTAAATATTCATAAAAAACTTATTATTGAACAGCAGCTTGAAAAATGGAATAGCGAAATAACCAGATATTTATTGAATCAAAGACAGTTAATTACAGATAAGGAACAGATAGAAACCAACAAGAAAAATTATACTATAAAAAGTCCTGTTTCAGGGACTGTAGAGCAGTTTGCCGGAATCTCTATTGGAAGTGCAATACAGGCGGCTCAACAGATAGCTGTTATATCACCTGATAAAAATCTTATTTTAGAAGTACATGTACTGCCTAACAATATAGGTTTGATAGGAGTAGGAACAAAAGCTAAAATTCAAATTGATGCTTTTAACTATAATCAATGGGGGCTTGCTGCAGGAGAGATATATGATATAGCAGATGATTTTATTTTAATAAATAATCAGGCTGTATTTAAAATAAGATGCAAATTAAATCAAAAATTTCTTATGCTTAAAAATGGTTATAAAGGATATATAAAAAAAGGAATGTCTGCGAGAGTTCGTTTTATGATAACAAAAAGAACTTTATATCAACTGCTTTTTGATAAAATTGATGACTGGTTAAATCCGTTGCAAAAAAGTGAGGATAAGTAATGGGGAATAAAATTACGGCTTATAAACAACAGGATATAACCGATTGTGGTGCAGCTTGTCTTGCTTCTATTTCTGATTATTATGGATATCAGATTCCTATTTCACGAATAAGACAATATGCTTCAACAGATAAAAAGGGAACCAATGTTCTTGGTATGATAGAGGCTGCAGAAAAACTTGGATTTTCTGCAAAAGGAGTAAAAGGACCTTTTGAAAGTCTGTTTAAAATTCCAAAACCAGCTATTGCTCATGTTGTTATAAAAAAAGTTTTACATCATTATGTTGTGATTTACAAAGTCACAAAAAAGCATGTTTTTGTTATGGATCCTGCTTATGGAGAGGTTAAAAAAGTTCTCCATAAAGATTTTATAGATGAATGGACAGGAGTATTAATTTTAATGCTCCCCTCAGAGGAGTTTAAAAAAGGAAAAGAAACAACATCAGCAATCAGCCGCTTCTGGAATCTTATAAAGCCTCATAAAACAATAATGACAGAAGCTTTGATTGGTGCAATAGTAACTACAATGCTCGGACTCTCAACAGCCATTTATGTCCAGAAAATTGTGGATTATGTTCTTGTGGAGGGTAATATAAATCTTTTAAATCTCATGAGCATCAGCATGATTATTATCCTTTTACTTAATGTTTTTGTAGGAACAATGGGAACTCTGTTTACTTTAAGAACAGGACAGAAAATAGATGTAAGGCTTATTTTAGGTTATTATAAACACCTGTTAAATCTTCCTCAAAAATTTTTCGATACCATGCGTATTGGAGAGATAATATCAAGATTAAATGATGCTGTAAAGATTCGTACATTTATAAATGAAACCGCGATAGAAGTAGTAGTAAATATACTGACATTGATATTTTCTGTTACTCTTATGATAATATATTCATGGAAAATAGCATTCTTAATGTTAGGAGTATTTCCATTATATGTAATTATATATTTTATTGTAAATAAAATTAATAAAAAATTTCAGCGGAAAATAATGGAAAATTCTGCAGAATTAGAGACTCAGCTTGTTGAATCACTTAATTCTGTAAAAACTATAAAACAGTTTGGGCTTGAATGGCATGCAAATATTAAAACTGAAACACGTTTTGTAAAGCTTCTTGGTACTATATATAAATCAGGAATTAACTCTATTTTTGCTGGCAAAAGTGCATTTTTTATATCATCATTATTTACAATAATACTGTTGTGGTTAGGATCAACACTTGTTTTGAAACAGGTACTAACTCCAGGAGAATTAATGTCATGTTATTCTCTTGTAGCTTATTTTACAGGTCCCATAGGCAATTTGATTGGTATAAATAAAGTTGTTCAGGATGCAATGATTGCATCTGATCGTTTGTTTGAGATAATGGATCTTGAACAGGAAAAAACTCACGGCACTATAGAGCTTGCACGAGATGCAATTACGGATATATCATTTAATAATATATCATTCAGATATGGTTCACGAGCAGATGTTTTTAAAAATTTAAATCTTGTTATAAAAACAGGAATAGCTACAGGTGTTGTAGGAGAAAGCGGATCAGGGAAAACAACCCTGGCAGCACTTATTCAGAAAATATATCCAGTTAATCATGGAATTATAAAAATAGCTGATATTGATATTAATGAATATACTACAGAAAGTTTAAGAAATATTATAAGTATTGTTCCTCAGCAGATAGATATTTTTGCAGGAAGTATAATTGATAATATTGCAGTAGGTGACTTTGAACCTGATATGCAAAAGATTGATAAAATATGTAATACATTAGGAATTAAAGAATTTATTGAAACATTACCTAATGGGTATCAGTCTTTTCTCGGTGAAAACGGAGCAAATCTTTCAGGTGGAGAAAGACAACGAATAGCTATTGCAAGGGCATTGTATAAAGATCCGGAAGTCTTGATCTTAGATGAAGCAACATCTTCTTTGGATTCCGGTTCAGAGCAGTATGTACAAAAAGCAATTAAACTGCTTGTTGAAAAGAAAAAAACGGTAATAATAATTGCTCATAGATTAAGCACTATAAAAAACACAAATGATATTATAGTATTTTCTAAAGGAGAGGTGATAGAGCGTGGTTCTCACGATGAGTTATACAACAATAAAAAAACATATTACAGGCTTTGGAAAAATCAGTTTCCAATGACAGATACAGCAGGTTAAATTTTTTCATAGTTTAATTTGTCCATGTTTCTAAATTATATGCTTGTTACTGTCAGCCAGACTCTTTTAAATTTTACTATAGCTTATGTTTTGGCATTTGGAGGTCTATTGTTATGACCAACCCCAAGTTATCTGGAAAAAAATGAAAAATATTAAAAAATATCTCTTTCTCTCAAGTGCTTTTTTTTGGGTTTTTTTATTCTGCTTTATATTAATAGATCCGATTTTTGTATATTGTGATACAAAAGATTTTTCTGTAAATTTTTCTGCAATAGATTCAACTCTTACACAAAAAAAAACAGTTAAAAAAAAAAGAGGTCTTTCATTACAGAAAACTATAATAATAACCATAGAAAATCATTCTGATATAGAGCTTCAAAATGAAATAATAAAAAATGATCAAATAAAAATACAACAGGAACAGGGGGTTTTTGATTCTAAAATTGAAGCAGGTATATCGCAGAATCATGATGAATATGCAATATTTACCAGAGATCTGATTTCAGATTTCATGGATGATGAAACAACAACAGATGAAACAAAATTGCAAATTGCTCTCAGAAAAAAGTTTCGTTCAGGTATAATAGTTACACCAGCATTAAATGTAACCCGAATAGATACAACTGTTCCTGTACTATATCCTGGTCAAAAAATATATGATGCACCGACTAATCAGGCAAATGTTGACCTTCTTTTGACAGTTCCCCTGTTAAAAGGTTATGGTAAAAAAGTAAATACAGCAAATGAGATGGTTGCAAAAAGACAGGTTGATGTAAGAGTCTATGAACTTCACCATATGATTTCTCAAAAAACATTAAATACTATTTTAGCTTACTGGCAATATCTTTCTGCAACTAAACGTTTAATCCAGATAATAGATTCTGAAAAAAGAGCAACAGTAATAGTTAAAGAGACCAAAACTTATATAAATGCAGGGAACCGGCCTGAATCTGATTTAAAACAAACATTGGCAAATCTTTCAGATAAAAAAATTCAGCGGATTACAGCAGAACATGATCTTTTTTCCCGAAAACAAAATCTGGGTATTACTATGGGGCTTGATTTTATACAAAGTCAACATATCCTGCCGCCATCTGACAGCTTTTTGCAAACAGATAAAAAAACTGTAGATAAAATATGTTCAGATATACCACAAATAATAAAAAATTCTTTAAATAACAGATCAGATTATTTGCAATTGATAGAACAGGAAAAACAGAAACAACTTTTAATAAAAGCTGCTAAAAACAATACTCTTCCTCAACTTGATTTAAATATAGATGCAGGTTACACAGGGCTTGATGAGGGAAGTGGTTTTGGTTATGCTGGAAGTGCTTTTACAAACAATATAAAAGGGTGTAATTATGCAGTTTCTTTAAATTTCAACATTTTTATGGAAAACAACACAGCAAAAAGCATTCTTTTTCAAAAAAAATCAGAGTTAAAGCAGATTGAAATTATAAAACAGGGATTGAGAAAGAGTATTAGTTCTAATATATTAATCGCCATTGACAGATTAAAAAACAGTTTGAAATCTCTTTTGATAGCAAAAGAATCAGTTACATATTATAAAAGCACATTAAACAATGAAAAGAAAAAATTTAAACTTGGTACAGCAACTCTTTTTGATCTTATACAAATAGAAGATAACCTTACAAATTCTACTTTAAATTTTATTGCATCTCAGCTAAGTTATGCAAGTGCTATGGCTCAACTGAAATATGAAACAGGGGGTATTGTTAAAAAACAAGGTAACTCTTTTTCTGTAAAATTATTCCAAAAAGCAATTGATTTTTAAGAACAAAAAAAGGCATATATATATGAATAATGATTTGGCAGAAAACCAGGTTAATAATAATGCTTTGAGATGGGGTGTTGTTGTAGCGGGATTTATGCAAGTCTTTATATTTTATGGATTATACTACTGTTTTGGAGTCTTTTTAAAACCAATGCTGGCAGATCTTGGATGGAGTCGGGCTACAATCAGCATGGCTCTTTCCTTGTATATGCTAACCAATGGAGCCTGCTCAATTATGATGGGAACTTTGAGTGATAAATTTGGTCCCAAAGTAGTAGTTTCTACAGGTACTTTTTTTATTGCAGCAGGGTATATTTTAACTTCGAGAATTACTCAGCCATGGGAACTCTATATTGTGTTTAGTCTGATTACTGGTGTTGGGATGAGTACTGGATATGTACCTGTTATCTCTACTGTTTCAAAATGGTTTGTAAAAAAAAGAGGATTTGCAGTAGGTATTGTTGGAGCCGGTGTTGGATTAGGGCAGATGATAATACCTGTTTTAATGAGGTATTTAATATCGTTATATGGCTGGAGAACAGCGTATGTAATAATGGGATCTGTTATTTTATGTATAGGAACTCCTGCTGCACTTTTATTAAAACAACCAAATACTAAAAAAGATATTAAACCTTTAGATGATATAGAAAAAACATCAGTAAATGATAGATACCTGCAATATGAAGGTGTAGATTTTTCAGCTTCCGAAGCAATAAAAACTTTATCGTTTTGGCTTTTGCTTTATATTTTTATATCTATAATATTTGGAGTTAGTGTTATTGTTAATCACCTTGTATCACATGTAACAGATATAGGGTTTAGCCCTATTGAAGCTGCCTTGATTCTTGCATTTGTGGGGGGCAGTGGTATTTTTGGGAGAATATTTATTGGTTTGGCAGCAGATAAAGCAGGCAGTAAAATCATGTTGTCAGGATGTATTGTAGTTCTTACTATACTGTTTGCTGGTTTAATTTATGCAGATAAATTATGGTTAATTTACATTATCTCACTTTTTTTTGGATTAGGTTATGGTGGAAGTCTGCCGGTAGTTATTAAAATGAGCACAGATTTCTTTGGTATTACATCTGCTGGGACAATATTTGGTCTGCTTATTTTTGGGGCAACATTTGGTGGTGCTTTTGGTGTAACTCTTTCCGGATATATATACGATATTACAGGTACTTATATCTGGGCTTTTATAATAAGCAGTATTATTATGAGCATTGCATTTTTTATCTCACTTATAATAAAGTCTCCGGCAAAAAAAAATAAATTTAAGATTTAAGTATTATGAACTTAACCGGAGAACAAAAAAAAATAATAGCTTACAATCAGGGTAAAAAAGATATTTTAAAAATTATTGCGTTTGCAGGTACTGGTAAAACAACAACACTTGTTGAATACGCAAAAAGAAGACCGGATATCCGTTTTTTATATATTTCATTTAATAAAAGTGTTCAAATAGAGGCATCTTCGAAATTTTCAAAAAATGTAGTTTGTAAAACAGCACATAGCTTGGCATGGTGGGGGTTTGGAAATAAATATAAAGACAGGCTTATTTCAAAATTCAAACCAAACACGATTAAAGAAGTACTGATGCAGGCGAGCTATGAAGAAGCAAAATTTACAATAGATACATTAACTAATTATCTCTTTTCAGCAGATCCAAAAGTTGACAAAAAACATATACCAAAATCAATATTAACACATTACAAACTTGATATACAAAAATTTATTGATTATACAAACCGCCTCGGCAGATTAATGTGTGATGGGTCAGATGATCGTATTGGCATGTTACACGATGGTTATTTAAAATTATATCAGCTTTCAAAACCTGTGTTGGACTATGACATAATATTACTTGATGAAGCACAGGATATTAATCCTGTTATAGCTGAAATAGCTCTTGTGCAGGATGCAGGTAAAATTATTGTAGGCGATAGCCATCAGCAGGTCTATTCTTTTCGTGGAGCACGAGATATGATGCGAAAAGTAAAAGCATCTAAAACATTTTATTTAACACATAGTTTCCGTTTTGATAAAAATGTTGCCTCTGTTGCAAATATGATTCTTAAAACATTTAAGGGTGAGAGTAAAAAAGTAATAGGATGTAAAAAAAAAAGAAAAAGTTCTTTTGATAAAGGATATACTATTATTTCAAGGACAAATGCAACTATTTTTGATGAAGCAGTAAAGCTTTACAAGAATCAAAAAATTTCATTTGTAGGTGGTATTTCAGGATATCGTTTTAACCGGATTACCAATGCTTTTTATTTGTTGAGTAATAAGAAAAATAAAATTACAGATCCATATATTCGCTGTTTTAAAGATTTTAAAGCTTTAAAAGAATATGCCAAAAATGCAGAAGACTGGGAAATACATAGTGTCTGTAAAGTTGTAGAAAAATACAGAGATCAGATTCCAAATCTTGTTGGTAATATAAAAAAAGCTGTAGTTAAAACATCTGATGCAAAAATATTATTAGCAACAGCTCATAAAGCCAAAGGTTTGGAATGGGAAAATGTATATATATCCAATGATTTTCTGGATCTTGTCAAATACGGAAAAATAGTTAACCCAAAAAATTTCGAAAAAGATGAGTTTAATTTAATATATGTAGCTGTTACAAGGTCAATGGGTGGACTGAAATTTAATAAGGAAAGCAGTATAATAGAATTTATAAAAAAAACCAGGGAGTTGCATTAACCGTTCTTTTTCATTTTTATAGATCAAGATTGCTATAACACCCATGCCTATCGGGCACAACAAAACATGAAAATGAAATAATGCTTACTAATAAATTATAAATTAGTAGAATTCCTTAATTCATAATTTACCATTAATAATTCATCATTTTCATATGAATATCATGGTCATAAATAA
>DAOWNP010000117.1 GCA_030642545.1 Desulfobacteraceae bacterium
AAAGATGACTTGGAATCTATTATGTATAATTGCGGAAGAGCCGTTTTGTCCACGTTCCTAAGCATTAAAAATTTAGGAGAAAGTATGTCTGGAAAAGTAAAAAAACAGTTTAAAACTGAAGTACAGCAGTTATTAAATCTTTTTGTCAATTCAGTTTATTCTAACAAGGAAATTTTTTTAAGAGAACTGATTTCCAATTCATCTGATGCTATAGATAAATTGCGTTTTAAAACTCAAACAGAGGCTTCAATTCTTGGAAATGATACAGAATTTAAAATTCAAATAATTGCAGATGCTGATAAAAAAACAATTACAATTGAAGACAACGGAATTGGAATGACTTTCGATGAGGTAGAAAACAATATCGGAACTATTGCAAAAAGCGGAACAGCTGATTTTTTAGAAGCTTTGGAAAAGTCTAAATCCAGTAACTCTTTGTCTCCTGAGTTTATAGGTAAGTTTGGAATTGGCTTTTACAGTACCTTTATGGTAGCAGATAATGTTATTCTTGTTTCAAAATCCATTGATTCAGACAAAGCAGTTAGATGGGAATCTTCTGGAGATGGATCATATACCTTAGAAGAGACTGAAAAGAAAACCAGAGGAACCTCCATTACGCTTCATTTAAAACCGGTGGAAAAAGAAGACCAGGATTTTACCAAAGAGTTTGTAATTAAAGAAATTGTAAAACAATACTCTGATTTTGTACCTTATCCTGTGGTTATGGATGTTGAGAAACAAGAACCACTTTCTGAAACAGAACAGATGGTAGATAAAGATGGAAAACCTATAGGGGATACAACAAAAACAGTTATAAAAGAAGAAACTTTAAACTCCATGAAAGCCATCTGGCTTAAGGATAAAAAAGATGTTACAGAAGAAGAGTACAATGAATTTTACAAACATTTAAGCTATGACTGGAATCCTCCTTTAACACAACTCCATATGAAACTTGAAGGAATTACAGAATACTCAGCTCTTTTGTATATTCCTTCAAAAGCACCTTTTGACCTGTTTATGCGGGATCGTAAGCATGGTGTGTCTCTTTATTGTAAAAGAGTATTTATCATAGGTGATTGTAAAGAGCTTGTTCCAGAATATTTCAGATTTATAAAAGGTGTTGTTGATGCTCCTGATCTGAACCTGAACTTAAGTAGAGAGATCCTTCAACAGGATGCTCTTGTAAGAAATATCAGAAAAAATATTGTTAAAAAAGTACTGAATCTTCTTTCTGATATGAAAAAAGAAGATTATGAGAAATTTTACGAAGAGTTTGGTCAGGTAATAAAAGAAGGGCTTCATACAGATATTGAAAATAAAGATAAGCTGGCTGATCTTGCACGTTATAAAACAACAAAATCAGAAGGAAAATATGTTTCCTTAAAGGAATATGTCGCAAATATGAAGCCTGATCAGAAAGATATTTTTTATATGACAGGAGATAATTTTGCGTCACTTGTAAATAGTCCTCATTTAGAAACTTTAAAAGATAAAGATTATGAAGTTCTTTTAATGACAGATCCCATAGATGAATTTGCTGTTCAGTCACTTATGGAATATGATGGTAAAAAATTAAAAAGTGCTGAAAAAGGTGATCTTGACATTGATACTGATAAGGCTGATGATAAGAAAAAAGAGGACACTAAAGAGTATAAAGATCTATTTGAATTTATTAAAAAAACACTGGATTCTAAAATAAAAGAAGTAAAGCCTTCTGTGCGTATGAAAGACTCTATTGCCTGCTTATCTGCTGAAGATTATGATATGAGTGCATATATGGAAAAAATATTAAAAGAGTCAGGTCAAAGTGCACCAAACACAAAAAGAGTTTTAGAACTTAATATGGAACATCCTGTAATGGGAAAAATAAAGTCTCTTTTTGAAAAAGATAAAAAAAACAGTAAGCTTGAAGATTACAGTTCATTGCTTTATAATCTTGCTATAATTGGAGAAGGTGGTAAAATAGAAAATCCATCACTTTTTTCAAAACAGATAGGAGAGCTTCTAAATAGTATACTGGTGTAAAAAAATGAATTTAATTATCTGAAAAAAACTTAAATAGTGTGTTTCATTTGACCTCATACTTTTTTATCTTAATAAATAAAGAGCTGGTATGAAGTCATATGAAATAAGCTATAATAAAATATTAAAAATATGAAAGAAAAAAATACTAAAATACCAAATCCCAGGCAGCTTGAAAAAGAGATTGGTGACTTTCTTTCTTCAAAATTTGGAGATAGTGTTAAGATTGTACCACCTCTTGTAATTCAAGATCAGGCAGGAACAAAGAAAACTTCAGCAAAATCACAAGAAAAAGTGGCTTTGGACTTTGATCTTGTTCCTTTAGATCTTGTAGATTATTTAGATCAATATATTGTAAAACAGGAAAGTGCAAAAGCTATTCTTGCTACTAAAATTTGTACCCATTTTAAAAGAATTAACAGTTGGATAAATAACGAAAATATTACATCATCAAAACTTATTGGAAGTGTAAAAAGTAATATATTAATGATTGGTCCTACAGGTGTTGGAAAAACCTATATGATCAAACTAATAGCTGATAAAATTGGTGTTCCTTTTGTAAAAGGTGATGCCACAAAATTTTCTGAAACCGGTTATGTTGGTGGAGATGTTGAAGATCTTGTAAGGGATCTTGTAAAAGAAGCTGATGATAATATTGAGCTTGCTCAGTATGGTATAGTATATATTGATGAGATTGATAAAATAGCATCCAGTCGAAATCTTATAGGAGCAGATATTTCCAGGACAGGAGTACAAAGAGCCCTTTTAAAGCCTATGGAAGAGACAGATATTGAACTTAAAGTCCCCCATGATCCAATATCAATGATTCAGGAAATAGAAAAATTTCGAAAATCCGGAAAACGAGACAAAGCTGCTATTAATACCAAAAATATACTTTTTATTATGAGCGGTGCATTTTCGGATCTTAATGAAATTATACAAAAGCGCTTAACAAAACAGACAATTGGTTTTGGCGCAGCAATAAAGAATAAAGATGAACAGGATATTTTAAAAAAAGTACAGTCTGAAGATCTTATTGAATTTGGTTTTGAATCAGAGTTTGTAGGACGCCTGCCAATAAGAGCTATTTTTGAAAAACTGAATCAGGATGATTTGTATGAAATTCTGAAAAATCCAAATAATCCTGTAATTCTCGGGAAAAAGCTTGATTTTAATGCATATGGAATCAATATTAAATTTTCTAATGAGGCTATTTATGCTTTTGCTAAAGATGCTTATAGAGAAAATAGGGGCAAGGGGAATTGTAAGCTCTATTGAAAAAAAGCTTCTTCCTTTTGAAAACAAACTTCCTTCAACAGAAATAAAAATATTTCCTGTCTCAAAACAAGTAACCAAAGATTACAAAAAATCTTTAGAAAATATTATTAATCCTGAAAACAGTAAATCAAACCAGGAGCTTTTTGATAAAATTTTTGAAGAAGAGTTTGATTCTATTAAAAAATATATAAATCTATACAGGGAAAAATTTGAAAAAAAACATAGATTTAAACTTACAGATCAAAAGATAAACAGTACTGCTGTTTATTATTGCAATTATATAACAGATATCAATACTGCTTTGGAAAAAATAAAATTTTATAATGAGATAATAAAACAAGCCGAGTTTAAATTTTTAAATGAGTTAGATATAACTATTATACTTGAAGATAACGCTATAAATTATATAATTGATCAATTTGTTATGAAAAAATTAAAAACAGATAATTTATATATAAAACTGACAGATAATTTTGAGCTTGGATTTAAACTGATAAAAGAAAAAACAGGCAAAGATCGTTTTTTTATCACAGAATCAGCTCTTAAAAAACCTGAAATATTTTTAAACAGGCTTATAAAAAAGGAATTAGGCTAAAAAAATTATTAGTGTATATTACCATACAAATCTGATATATATAAAAAAACAACCTGACGGTTGTTTTTTTTGTTTGTACGGAATGTTTTTTTAAAATATTTATATAAGGGTTTATTAAAAACATGATAGGAATATCAAAATTATACTGCAATACAGTTGAACCTTCTGATGCTATTCGCTATGGACGGGATTCCAAAAAATTACCTTCCCATCTGCTTCAGTTTTCAAAAGATAAAAAACCTGTGGTAGTATGGAATATTACAAGAAGATGTAATTTGAAATGTGTTCACTGTTATGCTCAGGCAAAAGATGAAATATTTAAAAATGAGTTGACCACAGAACAGGGGAAAAAGCTTTTAGATGATCTTGCAGACTTTGGAGTTCCAGTCGTTCTTTTTTCAGGAGGAGAACCTCTTGTAAGAAAAGACCTTCCGATTCTTGCAGAATATGCTGTAAAAAAAGGCATGAGAGCTGTAGTTTCAACAAACGGTACATTAATCACCAAAGATCGCGCAAAGATATTAAAAGACATTGGTTTGTCATATGTTGGAATAAGCTTAGATGGTATGCAGGAGATCAATGATAGATTCAGAGGAGTTTCAGGTGCTTTCGAATCAGCTTTAAAAGGAATAATAAATTGCAAGGAAGCTGGAATAAAAGTAGGTTTAAGATTTACTATCAATAAATATAATGTTAGTGAAATAAACAATATTTTTGATCTTTTGGAAAAAATGGAGATTCCAAGAGTATGTTTTTATCATCTTGTTTATGCAGGGCGGGGATCAGAACTTGTAAAGGAAGATCTTTCTCATGAGCAGACAAGAGATGCTGTAAACCTTATTATGGATAGAACCAGAGAACTTTTTGACAAAAACATACAAAAAGAGGTTTTAACAGTTGATAATCACGCAGATGGTCCGTTTTTATATTTAAGAATGTTAAAGGAAGATCCTGATCGTGCAAAAGATGTACTTGCTCTTCTTAAAATGAATGAAGGTAACAGCTCAGGTCACGGATTTGGCTGTGTCAGCTGGGACGGAGAGGTATATGCAGATCAGTTCTGGCGTCATTACAGTTTTGGAAATATATTAACATCTCCTTTTTCAAAAATCTGGACAGATTTATCTAATCCTTTAATGAAAAAACTAAAAGAGAAGAAAAAACATGTAACAGGAAGATGTGCTAAATGCAAGTGGCTTGATATTTGTGCAGGAAACTTTAGAGTTCGTGCTGAAGCTATATCAGGGGATGTCTGGGCTGCTGATCCAGCATGTTACCTTACCGATCAAGAAATATATACCGCCACATAAATAATTTCACTGCGTTATCGGTCGGAGATATACGTTTTAGTATTATCTCCTCCCCTCTGGCCTTGTGCCAATTTTTAAAATCGGATTATTATGTGACAATCTATAGGATTATAAAATAAAGGAGTTATTTAATGATTTTTCCTGATTACAGACCAAGGAGACTAAGGCAAAACAGTTGTTTTAGAAGAATGATCCGAGAAACAAAATTATCTGTTGATGATTTTATCCTGCCTCTTTTTGCTGTAAATGGAAAAGGAATAAAAAATCCTATTCCATCAATGCCAGGACATTATCAGCTCTCTTGCGATAATCTTGTTAAAGTTGTAAAAGAGGCAAAAAACTTAGGGATTCCTGGTGTCATCCTTTTTGGATTGCCAGATAAAAAAGATCCTCTTGGAACCCAGGCATATGCTAAAAACGGAGTTGTCCAAAAAGCTGTAAAAGCTGTAAAAGATAAAGTTTCTGATATAATGGTTATAACAGATGTCTGTTTATGCCAGTATACAGATCATGGGCATTGCGGGTTTGTGAATAAAAATAAAATAGATAATGATGCAACATTAGACCTTCTTGCAAAAACAGCACTGTCTCATGTTAATGCTGGTTCTGATATGGTTGCTCCTTCAGATATGATGGATGGAAGAGTTGCTGAAATCAGACAATCTCTTGATGAAAATGGATTTTCAGATACGCCTGTAATGGCTTATTCAGCCAAATACTGCTCGGCGTATTACGGACCTTTTCGTGAAGCTGCTGATTCTGCACCTGTGTTTGGAGACAGAAGAACATATCAGATGGATCCTGCAAATGCTGTAGAAGCTATAAGAGAAGCATCTATGGATGTTGAAGAGGGAGCTGATATAATTATGGTAAAACCCGCTTTATCTTATCTTGATATTATTTGCAGAATCAGAGAGGAGATAGATCTGCCTGTAGCTGCATATAATGTAAGCGGAGAATATTCCATGATTAAAGCTGCTGGTAAAATGGGCTGGATAGATGAAGAACAAGTTATGATGGAAACATTGCTGTCTATAAAACGAGCAGGAGCAGATATGATATTGACATATTTTGCCAAAGAAGCAGCAACTGTTTTAAATAGATAAATGAAGGTAAAAAATGACAAACATTCACAATAAGCAGGCATCTTGCCCCCATAAAAAAGAGAAAAGTACAGGTCCCAGACTTGTTGCATGGGAAATAACAAGAAGATGCAATCTCTCCTGTGTTCATTGCCGTGCATCTGCTGCTGATGTATCCTATGAAGGAGAGCTTGACACCAAGGCATCAATAAAGCTCCTTGATGAAATTTCAAAAACAGGTTCTCCTATTATAATTTTAACCGGCGGAGAACCGCTGCTAAGAGCTGATATATTTGAAATAGCTCAGTATGGAACAGACAAGGGGCTTAAAATGGTTATGGCTCCTAATGGTACGCTGGTAAATAAAACTAATGCAAAAAAAATGGTTGAATCTGGAATAAAAAGGATTAGTATAAGTATAGATGGAGCATCAAAAAAGGAACATGACAGCTTCCGAGGAGTGTCAGGTGCTTTTGATGCTGCCATAGAAGGTATAAGATGTGCAAAAGAAGCTGGAATTGAATTTCAGATTAACACAACCATTACAAAGACAAATCTTAAACAGATTCCTCATATACTTGAGCTTGCAATAAAATTAGGAGCTGTAGCACACCATATTTTTCTTTTAGTTCCAACAGGAAGGGGTAAATATATAGCAGATACAGGTTTAGATCCTGTGGAATACGAAAAAACTTTAAACTGGTTTTATGACCAAAGAGATAAGGTTGATCTTCAGCTAAAGGCGACATGTGCCCCACACTATTATCGTATACTGCGGCAAAGAGCAAAAAAGGAAGGTAAGACCGTAAGCTTTGCCACTCATGGTATGGACGCTGTAACCCGTGGTTGTCTCGGAGGAGTCGGGTTTTGTTTTATTTCGCACAAAGGAGTTGTCAAACCATGCGGTTTTTTAAATTTAAATTGTGGAGATATTACCAAAATTCCTTTTGATAAAGTATGGGCAAATTCAGAAATATTTAAAACTTTGCGTAATTACAG
>DAOWNP010000018.1 GCA_030642545.1 Desulfobacteraceae bacterium
AGCTCAAGAGTAAGGGGGAACCCAGCTCTTTGGGGATGGCTCGTAATGGCGACGGCGATTACCGTCCCTGATCTTTTGTTGAAAACTTCATGACTTAAAATTAAGATAGGCCGCTTACCGGCTTGCTCATGCCCAATTGCATATAATAATTTTATTTCAACTTTCATTTAGACATTAATTAACATTTTTAAAAAAATAACAACCCTGGAGGTTAAAATGATCAATTTTTCACTTGAAGGAAAAATAGCAGTTATTACAGGAGCAAGCAGAGGAATAGGAGAGGCAACAGCAATAACACTCGCAGATCATGGAGCATATTGTATTCTTGCAAGCCGCAAAGCAGAAGGGCTCAATAAAGTTGCTGAAAAAATTACAAAAGCAGGTGGAAAAGCAGAAGTTATACCCTGCCATACAGGATACAAAGACCAGATACAAGAACTTTTCAAAACAGTTGAAAGTAAACATGGAAAACTTGACATTTTAATAAACAATGCTGCAACAAATCCCCACTTTGGACCTCTTGAAACAGCCGAAGAGAGTATGTGGGATAAAATAATGGATGTAAACTTAAAAGGGCCTTTTTTAATGATTCAGGAAGCTGTGAAGCTAATGGAAAAAGCAGACTCAGGAAGCATCGTGAATGTTTCATCTGTAGCTGGAGTATCTCCTGGTGTTTTCCAGGGGATTTATTCTATTTCCAAAGCAGGAGTCATTTCCATGACAAAAGCTTTTGCAAAAGAGCTTGCTCCTAAAAATATAAGAGTTAATGCTTTGCTTCCAGGACTTACTGAAACAAAACTTGCAGGTGCACTGTTTGACAATAAAGATATTTATAATATAGCAATGGACATGATACCCATGAAACGCCATGCTCAACCAATGGAAATGGCAGGTTCTATCCTCTATCTTGTAACAGATGCAGCATCTTCATTTACAACAGGACTATGTCTTGTATGTGATGGCGGAATGATAGCTTGATTTTTTATGGTTCTTTTCTCATTTTTGACATTAATACTTAAATATAACTGTAAGCCTATTGTTCATACTCAGTAGAGACGTTGCATGCAACGTCTCTACTGAGTATGGAATATCCATATTAATTTGTGTAACTTTTTTGTATTGCACCCGAATATAATAGAATATATAACATGCAAAAATCGTAATTTCTCAAAACTATTATATATTAACCCTTTTTTCCTATTGCATAATGGAACATCCAATTATGCAATAGGAAAAAATAAAATTTTAAAAAAGCAATATTATCCTTTTTTTGAGCAAAAAAATGCAAGCATATAAAATTTATCTATGTATATAAAGAATCAGAGTGCAAAATATTTTCTGCTTTAAAAAATTTAAACAGGGAAAAAGATTTTATTTTGTTCAGGCTCAAAAAAGGTAAAAAATTTAATATCTATGAAAATATTACCTGTTTAAACTGTCGGTTAACCTGCGAGGGGTGGGGTGACAAAGAAAAGATATCAATTTAAAAGATTTCCCTTTCTGCTTATATAGATATCTTGTTCTGATCACTTTTCCTTACATCCCTCCTTTTTTTCTTTTGTAAGCTTATTAACTCATAATGCTTAGGAATGCGGACAAAACGGCTCTTCCGCAATTATACATAATAGATTCCAGGTCATCTTTGCCCGATCTAAAATCACAAAAACATCAAAAGAGCCAGCTATTCCATCTGTCTTTGAGTTTTCAGATCGACAGGCTATTACTCATTGTTATGTATTGATAAAGTTATAATAACTACTCGGAAACTTTTTTAAGTATTAATGTGGCGTTTGTTCCTCCAAAGCCAAATGAGTTTGTCATCACATAATCCACATTTTGTTTACGTGCCACATTAGGAACATAATCAAGATCACAATTTTCATCTTTGTTATCTAAGTTTATTGTAGGTGGAATAATACTATTTTTTATGGTTAGTGCTGAAAAAGCAGTTTCTATTCCGCCAGATCCTCCAAGAAGGTGGCCTGTCATTGATTTTGTGGAGCTGATGGCAAGCTTGTATGCATGGTCCTTAAAAACTTTTTTGATTGCTATGGTTTCATAGAGATCATTTAATGGAGTTGATGTACCATGTGCATTAATATAATCTATTGTGTCAGGTGTTATATTGGCTTCATCCAATGCATTTTGCATACACCTTGCAGCTCCGTCACCATCAGGAGAAGGTGCTGTCATATGGTATCCATCACTACTTGCACCGTATCCTATTATTTCAGCGTATATTTTTGCTCCTCGATTTACAGCACTTTCATATGTTTCCAGTATCACTATTCCGGAACCTTCAGCAACGATAAAGCCATCTCTGTCTTTGTCAAAAGGGCGGGATGCTTTTTCAGGCTCATGGTTTCTCGTAGATAAAGCTTTTAATGCATTAAAACCTGCTATACAGGTTGGTGTAATAACTGCCTCTACCCCTCCTGTTATCATAATATCTGCAGCTCCACGTTTTATTGTCTGATATGCTTCTCCTATTGCGTGAGTGCCTGCAGCACATGCTGTAGTAATAGCAATGTTTGGGCCTGTTGCTCCAAATTTAATAGAAATTGTCCCTGGTGCCATATTACTTATAAGGGATGGAATGTAGAAAGGTGTTACACGTCTCGGTCCTTTTTTTTCCATGCTAATACTTGTGCTCTCAATACTTTCAAGGCCACCCAATCCGCATCCTGTTATAACACCTGTTCTGTGCTTATTTGAACTATCAATAATAATCTTTGAATCTTCTATTGCCATACTGGCTGCACCTACTGCAAAAGCTACAAACGGGAGTGTGCGTTTTACCTCTTTTGGTTTTAAAAAATCTTTTGCACAAAAATCTTTTACTTCTCCTGCAATTTTTGTTTTAAAATTAGTTGTATCAAATTTGGATATTTCAGTTATACCTGATTTTCCCATGCACAGACCTGACCATGTTTTTTCATTGCCCGTTCCGAGTGGAGTTATCAGTCCAATACCTGTTATAACAACCCGTTTTTTCAAAAGAGTTACTCCTTAAATATTTGTAGTAAAATAAATCGAATTTCAACCGTACACTTAGAGCTCACTTAAAATTACCAACTTACTTTTTGAGCGAACCTTAAAACTATAATAAAACTTAAAAACTTCTGTGGCTCATTGTATTTAAACCAGTTAGATTTTTTCACACTTTACCATAGCCTATGAACGTGGACAAACTAATTTTTTATTTGACAGACGCATGCAAAACGTTAATTTATCCAAATTTCTGTGTTAAAAAATAAATTTAATCCGGAAAATACAACTAAGTATGTCTGCGGTTAAATTGATTTTTTAGCCTTGAACGAGGAAGAAATTTTCATTCCGCAGGCAACCTGTTGAGTGCTGTGTAATATAAGGAACGTGGATGAAATAACTTCCACAATCTATGATGTATTATAATTGCGGAAAGAAAGTTGTGTCCGCGTTCCTATAAAGTCTTATGCTATTTTATTAACATAGGTTATTACATCATTAACTGTAACAAGTTTTTCTGCTTCATCGTCTGATATTTCGATGTCAAACTCTTCTTCCATTGTCATTATAAGTTCAACAAGATCAAGTGAATCTGCACCAAGATCATTAATAAATGATGCATCTGGTACAACTTCATTTTCATCAATTCCTAATTTATCTGATATTATGTTAATAATTTTGTTTTCTATTGACATTTTTTTAAAATCTCCTATTTTTCTTAAATATAAATACCACCATTTACATTAATTACTTGGCCTGTTATATATCTTGAATTTTTTGAAGCCAAAAATCTAACAACATGGGCAACTTCCTGAGGTGTTCCTACCCTGCCTAATGGAATTTGTTTAATTAGCTCAGCTTTTAACTTATCTGATAGATTTTCTGTCATGTCTGAGTCAATATATCCGGGTGCAACTGCATTAACAGTAATGTTTCTTGAAGCAACCTCTTTGGCAATGGCTTTGGTTAATCCTATCAGGCCTGCTTTAGAGGCTACATAATTAGCTTGTCCTGCATTACCGGAAACACCTACAAGAGATGAAATATTTATGATAGAACCATAATGCTGTCTTATCATTGTTTTAAGGGCTGCTTTTGAACATAAAAAAGCTCCTTTTAGATTTGTATCTATTACATTGTCCCAATCAGATTCTTTCATTCGAACAATCAGACCGTCTTTGGTTATTCCTGCATTATTAACCAAAACATCAATTTTGCCGGTATGCTCTTTAATGTATCTAAAAAAATCATTTACCTCAGTATCTGAAGTAATATTGACTTTTATAGCTGTTGAACTTCCACCAGCCTTGTCTATTAAATCTCTTGTTTCATCTGCTGATGTTGATGAGGAAAGATAGTTGAAATATACATGGGTGTTTGGAGATGCAAAATCCAAGCATATTGCCCTGCCTATACCCCTTGACCCACCTGTTACAACTATAGTTTGTTTTTTGTTGTCAGACATTTTTGCCTTTGCAACCGTCTATATAAAATTGTATTGTCTTCAACTAATACAATAAACAGTGTTTAAAATAATGATAAAGCAAACCTGTGAATTCTACAAATCAAAGATATTACAACTTAAGAAAATACTTATACTAATCATCATCTTTCTGAATAATTGTTCGACCTTTATAGGTTCCACATGCAAGACACATGTGATGTGGTTTTTTAGGCTCTCCGCATGACGGACATTTGGAAAGAGTAATTTCATTTATTTTTTGTTGAGCACGTCTCATATTACGTTTCGATTTTGACGTTTTTCGTTTTGGGACTGGCATTTATGATCTCCTAAATAAAAAATGTAAATAACTTTACACTTTTAATGATTTTTTTTTTTTATGTCAAGCAGAGAATCTGTAATATTTTAAAAACATCTCCTTTTTTTTAAAAAAACTGTTTCTAACTATATATTGTCACATAATTATCCGATTTAAAAAATTGGCATAAGACCAGAAAGAGGAGATAATACTAAAACATCTATCTTAAGCCCTATAATTTAAGTGAAACTCTTTATGTGGTGGTCTATATATTTTATTCAACTTCTTTAATATTTACAGCTCTGTCTTCCTGTAGTTTTTTAACTGCTTTAGCTTTATTTATAGGATCTTTGATTTTATCTGTTATCTGTTTTGCTGTTTTTGCAGCACTGTTTTTTTCTGCTTTTTCATTGTTGTTGTTATCTGAACAGGCAAAAAACATAATAATAATAAATATTAAAACATATACTGTTTTTTTCATAAAATCACCAGATTATTTTATATTTTAACAGCTCTTTAGAGATTAAATTTATTTTCTTTATATCAGATTAAATTTATTTTCTTTATATCAAATAAAATAAAGAAAAAGCAAGTATAATATCAGATCTTGTGTTGGCTTGACTATTGTGTTAAATATTTTCTTTATGTTTGTATATATATTTTAATAAAAAACAAGAATGATAAGGTTAATTAGATATGGAACAAATTATTACCAGATTTCCACCCAGCCCAACCGGTTACTTACATGTGGGTGGGGCAAGAACAGCTTTGTTTAACTGGTTATATGCCCGCAGTAAAAATGGTCGTTTTGTGTTGAGAATAGAAGATACTGATATTGCAAGATCAACCAAAGAATCAGTTGATGCTATTTTTAAAGCGTTAGACTGGTTGGGAATAGACTGGGATGACGGACCTTTTTATCAGTCTGAACGGCTTGATATTTATAAGGAATATATACAAAAACTGATAGATTCTGATAATGCTTATTATTGTACCTGCTCACCTGAAAAAATAAAAAGAGTAAGAGAATCAAATATAGCATTAGGTCAAACACCAAAATATGATGGAACTTGCAGGGATAAAAGGTTAAAAAAATCTGATAAGGCTGTTGTTCGGTTTAGGGCTGATAATTTTGGTACAACTATAGTGGAAGATATTATAAAAGGAAACATTTTGTTTCAGAATTCGGAAATTGATGATTTTATTATTCAGAGAAGTGATGGTATGCCCATGTATAATTTTGCAGTTGTGGTTGATGATATTACAATGGGAATAAATACTGTGCTTCGTGGTGATGATCATGTAAGCAATACACCAAAACAGATTGCTTTATACAGGGCTTTGGGATGTTTGTTACCGGTCTATGGTCATGTTCCTATGGTTTTTGGGAAAGACCGTACCCGCCTTAGTAAAAGGCATGGTGCTATGTCTGTAACAGCATACAAAGATATGGGATATATGCCTGAGGCATTGATAAATTATCTTGTTCGGCTTGGCTGGTCGCATGGCGATGATGAATTCTTTTTAAAAGATGATTTGATTAAAAAGTTTAATATAAAAAACATAGGCATATCTCCAAGTATTTTTGATTCTGAAAAACTATTATCATTAAATGCTGATCATATAAAAGCTGCTCCTTTAGAAAGAACAGCAATTTGTTTAAAACCATTTTTAGAGGAAAAGAATGTAGAAATAACAGATATGTCATATCTATCAGCTATTGCAGGTACTCTCAATAAAAGAAGTAAAACTCTTTTGGAGATGGCAGATGGAGCCATGTTTTATTTAGAGAGCAAGGTAGTGTATGATAAAAAAGCAGCAGAAAAGTTTTTAAAGCTTAATGCTTATGATTGCTTGAGTTTTCTTATTGATCAATTAAAACAGCTTGAATCTTTTACTCAGGAAAATCAGGAGGAGGCTTTTAAAAAAGTAATGGACATGACTGGTTTGAAATTTGGTAAAATTGCTCAGCCTGTAAGAGTCGCTCTTACAGGAAAAACTGTCAGCCCTGGGATTTTTGAAATTATTGAAGTGTTGGGAAAAGAGAGAGTAATAAAGAGGCTTGAAGAAGCTTTGTTATATATTGATAGTAAAAGATAATTTTTTTTATTGACTTGGATGGAATTTTTATGTAATTAAAAAAATATTGCTGAGGGATCGTCTAACGGCAGGACGACGGGTTCTGGTCCCGTTAATCTAGGTTCGAATCCTAGTCTCTCAGCCAAAAAGCACAATGTTTTTGGAAAATTTGAATGTCTGTTTGTGTTTTTATCCTGCCTTGTTATTATTATCAATAATTAATAGATTAGTATTTTTATTTTCAAAAATTAAGAGCTTTAATGTGGTTATAAAATTATGTGATATTTTTTTATATTAAAGAGCTTATTTATAGTTTGCTGTGTCTGTCAGGGCATGTAGTTAAGTTGAAAAAGTTTAGAAGAAAGGATGTAAAAGGATATGGGACAGGTTATTTCTGATCGTAGAGATGTAGATTTTGTATTATTTGAGCAGATGGAAGTTGAAAAACTTGCAAAACATGAAAAGTTTGCTGAGTTTAATAAAAAAACAGTTGACCTTATTGTTTCAGAAGCAAGAACTCTTGCTGTAAAAGAGCTTTTACCTTTGCAAGTGGTTGGAGACAAGGAAGGGTGTGAGTTTGACAATGGAACAGTTAGAGTTCCCAAAGAATTTCACAAAGCTTACAAAATATACAGAGAAGGAGAATGGCTTGCTATGGCTGATGATCCTGAAGTAGGTGGTCAGGGCATGCCTAAAACAGTCTCTCTTGCAGCAAGCGAATATTTTACAGGGGCAAATTGTGCTTTTATGCTTTATAATGGATTGACCCATGGAGCAGGGAAGCTTGTTGAAGAGTTTGGAACAGAGAAACAAAAAGAACTTTTTTTAGGAAAAATGTATTCAGGTGAGTGGTCAGGTACAATGCTGCTTACTGAATCAGAGGCAGGATCTGATGTAGGTGCTTTAACAACATCAGCGAGAAAAAATGATGATGGGACTTATTCCATAACCGGTGCAAAAATTTTTATTTCAGGTGGTGATCATGATATGGTAAAAAATATTATCCATCCTGTTCTTGCTCGTGTTGAAGGTGCTCCTGAAGGAACCAGAGGGATATCTCTTTTTCTTGTTCCAAAATACAGAGTGAATGATGATGGAAGCCTTGGAGAATTTAACGATGTTGTGTGTACTGGAATAGAAGAAAAAACAGGTATTCATGGAAATAGCACATGTTCCCTTACTCTTGGTGGAAAAAATGAATGTATAGGTACTCTTCTTGGTAAAGAAAACGAGGGTATGCGTAATATGTTTGTTATGATGAATGAAGCTCGTCACCTTGTTGGATTACAGGGCTTTTCAGTTTCAACTGCAGCATATATGCATGCTTTAAATTATGCAAGAGAGAGAGTTCAAAGCAAGAGCCTTACTGATCCCCGTGGAGAATCTGTAGCTATTATAAATCACCCTGACGTCAGAAGGCAGCTTATGATTATGAAGTCTTTTACTGAAGGGATGCGCAGCCTTATTTATTTTACAGGTTTGTGTTATGATAAAATAAAAATTTCAGATAATGATCAGGAAAAAGCAGAGCTTTCAGGTCTTATTGAAGTTTTAACACCTATTGTTAAAGGTTATATTACAGATAAAGCACTTGAAGTAACAAGCCATGGCGTTCAGGTTTATGGTGGTTATGGTTTTACCAAAGATTATCCGGCAGAGCAGTTATTTAGAGATTGTCGAATATTTATGCTTTATGAAGGAACAAATGGTATCCAGGCAATGGATCTGTTGGGTCGTAAACTTGGATTAAATAAGGGAGAGTCCTTTAAACTATTCCTCTCTTATATTAAAAAATCTATTGATGAAGCAAAAGAAATAAGTATCCTTTCTGACTTAGCAGGTACTCTTGAATCTGTTTATAATAAAGTTATTGAAGTTGCTTTGCTTCTTGCTAAAACAGCTGGATCAAAAGATGTTGAACATGCATTTGCTTTGGCCCATCCATTTTTAGAAGCATCAGGTGATATGACAATGGCATGGATGTTATTATGGAGAGCTACTATTTCTGCGAAAAAACTTGAAAAAATTGCGGGCAGCTTAGATACTGAAAAAATTAAAGAAAAAGTTAAAAGCAATAAGAACGCTTCTTATTATGATGGACAGTTAAAATCTGCTGACTTTTTTATCAATTCAATTCTTCCTGTAACATTAGGAAAAATAAATGCTATTACAAAATTAAAAAGTGCTGCTGTAGATATTTCTGATTCATCCTTTGGAGGATAAGTTTTTTAAAAAATTTTCAACTTTAATTTCGCCTGCCTGTGTATTTAAAAAACAGGCAGGCTGTTACAGTGCTTCATAAAATTTTAAAAACTTCATTTCTTCTATAGTTTGTCTGTGTAATAATTTCTTGCTTTATACTCTGTATTATGCTGAAATATTTTTTAATTTTGCAGTAGTCTGTCGTAAAAAATAAAAAGATATTCATTAAGCACATCTATTTTTTAAAAACGAATCTTATTTATTGTTAACATATTGTTTTGTTAGTGTATTATTTTATTAATATAAAATATGGAGGCTTGTTATGTTTGATGTAATGAAAAAACTTGCTTTAACAGGGGTAGGACTTGCTCTTAAAACAAGAAAAGAAGTTGAGGATTTTGCAAAAGATTTTGTAGAACAGGCTAAATTATCTGAAAAGGAAGGTGAAAAATTTTTTGATGACATGGTAAAGCGTTATGATGATTCAAAAGGTAAATTTGAAGAGCGGGTAGAGGGCGTTGTCAAAGATGTACTAAAAAAGATGAACCTGGCAACTCAAAGTGAGGTTATGCAGTTAAAAGATGAAATTGAAAAAATAAAAAACACGGCAGAGAATAGTGAAAAATAATGCCTAAGTTTAGTATAAAAAAACTGGGAGTACTAAGTCGTGCTTACAGACATTTTAATCGTTATCGCCAGATAATTGTTATATTGGTGAAATATGGGTTTGACGATGTGGTATCAATGCTTCGTATTGATAAGCTTATAGAGATAGGTTCCAGAATAATTTCAACAGATGAAAAAGTTATTCTGGAAAAGCTTACAAGGGCTGAAAGGGTCAGATTAGCATTAGAAGAGTTAGGACCTACTTTTATTAAGCTAGGACAGATACTTTCATCTCAACCAGGCCTTGTTCCTGTAGAATTTATAGACGAGTTATCCAAATTACAGGATGATGTTCCCCCAGCTTCTTTTGAGAAAATAGTTGATATTTTTCAGGATGAATTTGGAAAACATCCGGAACAACTTTTTGAGTTTATAGATAAAAAGGCTATTGCATCTGCTTCAATAGGTCAGGTATACAAGGCAAGATTGTTTAATGGAGACAACGTTGCTGTAAAGGTCCAGAGACCTGGAATACAAAGGGTTATTGCTATTGATCTTGAGATAATGCTTCATATGGCAACGCTTCTTGAACAATATATTGAAGAAATGGCGCTTCATAGTCCTGTAAAAGTTGTTGAGGAATTTGCAAGAACTTTGGGAAAAGAGATAGATTATAGCATTGAAGCTAAAAATATAAAAAGATTTCAATCTCAGATTAAAGGTAATACAGATGTTTATGTTCCTGAAGTATATAATGATTATAGTTCAAAACGTATACTTACAATGGAATTTATAAACGGTGTAAAAATTTCAGATGTTAGACAACTTGATCAGAAAGGTTATGACAAGCAGCTTATTATAAAAAGAGGTGCAAATCTTACATTAAGTCAGATTTTCAACCATGGCTTTTTTCATGCAGATCCGCATCCTGGAAATATTTTTGTTTTAGAAAACAGTGTAGTGTGTCTTATTGATTTTGGAATGGTGGGTGTTATTGATCGAAAAACAAGAGAGATTTTTGTTGATCTTATTGCTGGAATAGTAAATGAGGATTTATCTCTTGCGGCAAAGGCACTATTAAATTTAACTACATGGGAAAAAAGACCTGATCCCAGGTTGTTTGAAAAAGATATAGCTGAATTTATTATAAAGAATATAAGTGAACAGTTACAGGAAATTGAAATAGCGGTTTTTTTAAAAGACCTTCTCGATATTGTAAGCAGATATGAATTGAGGATACCGCCGGATCTTTTTTTAATGATGAAAGCCATGGCAACAGTTGATGGAATAGCAAGACAGCTTTATCCTGAATTTGATATGATAAAACAGGTAAAACCTTTTTTAATTAAGATAAGCCTTTCACGTTTTTATCCCATGCGTGTTATTAATGATTTGATAGGTGTTTCAAGGACAGTTAATCATTTTATGCAGCAGTTTCCAGCAGATATCCTTGAGATATCCAGACTTATAAAAAATGACAGGCTGTTACTTAAAATTGAGCATCAGGGATATAAAGAGCTGTTTTCAACTATAGACCAGGTTGTAAACAGAATTTCTTTTTCAATTATTATAGCTGCATTATTAATAGGTTCTTCTTTGATAATAAAAGCTGATGTTCCTCCTGTTTTTATGGGTGTCTCCATGATAGGACTTGTGGGATTTGTTTTTGCCGGTATTCTCGGAGGCTGGCTTTTAATAGCTATTTTAAGAAGTGGCAGGTTATAGTTTTTTAAAATTTTAAACAGAGTATATATATAGAGTTGTTTTGAAAAAGATAAAGGCATTAGGTTTGTCATCAGGAGGCTTAGATAGTATTTTATCAGCTCTTGTACTTTTGAATCAGGGTGTGAAAGTTTATTGGGTTAGTTTTGAAACTCCTTTTTTTTCAGCAGAAAATGCAAAAAAAGCATCAAAACAAACAGGTGTCCCTCTTATCATAAAAAATATTACCAAAGAATATTTAAATATGCTAACTAAACCGTCTTGTGGTTATGGAAGGTATATGAATCCGTGTTTGGATTGTCATACATTAATGTTTAAAATAGCAGGGAAAATAAAGGATAAGAGCGGATTCGATTTTCTTTTTAGTGGCGAGGTTTTAGGTCAGCGTCCTATGTCACAGACAAGAGCATCAATGAGATTTGTTGAGAAAAATTCAGGGTATGATGGCTATATCTTAAGACCATTGAGTGCTAAAATGCTTGAGCCAACAGAAATGGAAAAAAAAGGTCTTGTTGACAGAAACAGACTGTTATCTATTACCGGACGTTCCAGAAAACCCCAGATTATGCTTGCAAAAAAATATAATATAATTCAATATCCGGCACCAGCAGGAGGATGTCATCTTACAGATCAGGGATATTCACTTCGTTTATCTGATCTTTTTTCCCATCAGGATCAATATCTGGAATCTGAACTTGAGATGTTAAAATATGGTCGTCATTTTCGAATAGATGATCAGGTAAAGATTATTGTGGGAAGGTCTGAAGCAGATAACAGAAATATAGAAAAATATTTAAATCCGGCCTGTGATGTTATTATTGAAGTTAAAGATTTTCCAGGTCCTGTAACTGTAATTTCAGGACATGGTGCAGAAAAGCACACTCTTTTTGCTGCTTCTGTTTGTGCTGGTTATAGTAAGGCTTTAAACCTGCAATCAGTTTCTGTAAAAGTAAAAAAAATGGGAGATCCTGAAAAAATTATTATTACAGCTCCTGTTTTACCTCAAAGCTGTAAACAATTTATGATATAATTTAAATAGTACAGGCACTTCTATTTTGTCCGCTGTTCCTAAAAAGTTTTAATTTTACAATAGCCTTCCTTACACTTGGGCATATGATAGCTGATGTTACGATTAACCCCATAAAGCTTTTAATCGTATTTTTTTTCAATGGTTCTTAATGAGCTTAAAAAAAGACCGATTCCTCCAAATAAAAGAATAAAAATCATAATAAGTTCAAAAGCTGACATTCTTCTCAGATGAAAGTTTATGTTTGAAATAATTCCAAATAAGAGCATTATTAAAGAGGAGGCAGATAAGATCCAGCCTAATGGCTGCTTAGAGTTGTAGAAAATAATACCTATACCGAAAATCAAAGGAATAAGTACCATGCCGCCTGTTAAATTAAAAGAACCAAGTGAATAAATAGTCCTGTGGAATCCGAATTGATTAACTACCTTTATGGCATCTAAAAAAAGATATCCTCCTCCTACCATCATGGTAAGCCCCATGAAAAATCTTCCAAATCCCCCACTTGTTCCTCCGGCACCTTTAATTTCCATATTATTCCATTTTTTTATAATGATTAAGTAGTATACATGTCAGTAGTGTTCGGTTAGGAAATTGCAAGAAATAAAATAGACAAAATAGACAAAATACGGAAAATTCTAATTAGACACTACTGTATGCATGTTGTTATACAATGAAAATTTTTTCAGGTTTAAGGTGTGAAAAATTATTTCATCCACGTTCCTAAGTGTTAAAATCTATACCCAAAAATAAGATTGAAAGATTTGCTTGTCCAGTTAACTTCATTTAATATTGTTGTTCCTTGTGCTCCATCATTAAAAAAAGTGGTGCTTGTCCCCTGTTTTGTTGACCATGTATGGTATTTGTATTCTGTTGCTACAACCCAGTTATTTGAAAAACAGTACTCCAATATAAAAGAACTTTCATGTCCATTTGCATCAGCACTGTGAATAAAGCTTACAGGGTGACTAAAAACTTCTCTTAAATTCCAGTCAGCAACTGCTTCATAATCTGCAAAATGGTATTTATAATCAGCTGAAAGAGTAAAGTTTTTGTTAATAATAAACGAGATAGCAGATCCTATCCAGAAGCTTTTCCAGCTTGATTCATATGTGCTGTTAAGACCTGAAAACGGTCCTAATGGAGGTGTTATGTTTTCTGTTTCAACTGTTTGGATTCCATTGGTCACGCAAATATTTTGATCGTGCCGTGAAAACCCTATAGCAGGTGTTATTATAAAGTTATTGCTTTTGTTTGAGAATTGATATCCTGCTGCAAGGGAAAAATCACATACATTGTCATCTTCAATTGTACTTGATGATTTAGAAAATATCAGTGTTCTGTTGTCACCATCATAATCTGAATCATAACCATTTCCATCTGTGATAACGCCATAATTATAATACAGATTAACAACAAAATTGTTTAAAACCGACTTTATGTTTAAAGCTGTCTGGTATATTTTAATATCTTCATATTCAAGTTCAGATAGTATATTGGGGTTATTATTAAAACCAGCAGTATTCCAATCAAGTGTATCTGTTCTGTATCCGGTAGAGATTGTTATTAATGCATATCTGTTTAAATTAACAGTTGAAGTGTTATTATCAGAACCAAGAGAATATGCGTTTGAGCAGCATATTAAAAAAACAGTTAAAAATATAGGATAGACCGGGAATCTTTTTTTTATATTCATAAGTATATAGTTTTTTAAGTTTAATTGTTTTTTTTATTTATTTATTAAAAGGATAATAATAATTTTATAAAACTATTATAGTTTGTTGTAATTTATAAGAATAGTCAATATAATTTTTATTTTAAATCTCATAAGGTAGGCTTTGACTTTTGTTGAATTATGGAATATTCTAACCATTTTTATATAATATTATATTTTTTGTTATAATCTTACTTGTTAAGTTTATCATCTTAGAGATAGAGGATAATTATGAGAGTTTTGGTAAGTGATAATCTCGGTGAAATTGGGATTAAAATGTTTGAAGATGAGGAAGGGATAGAAGTTGATGTAAAAACAGGTCTTTCAGCAGAAGAGCAAAAAGCTATTATAGGTGATTATGATGGTCTGGTAATAAGAAGTGCTACAAAGGTTACTGAAGATTTGCTTTCTGCTGCTACCTGTTTAAAAGTAATAGGCCGTGCAGGTATCGGGCTTGATAATGTTGATATCCCGGCTGCTACAAAACGTGGTATTATTGTTATGAATACTCCAGATGGTAATGTTGTAACAACAGCCGAGCATGCTATAGCAATGATGCTTTCCTTAACCCGTAATATTCCGCAGGGAACATCTTCCATGAAAGATGGGAAATGGGATAAAAAAAAGCTTCAGGGAAGAGAAATTTTTAATAAAAAGCTTGGTGTAATAGGGTTTGGTAAAATAGGTTCTATTGTTGCTGATCGTGCACGGGGACTTAAAATGCAGGTTCTTGTTTATGATCCAATGGTTACTTCAGATCGTATTGAAAAAGCAGGTTACAAAAGTGTATCATTAAAGGAACTTTATCAACAGGCAGATTATATTACTATTCATGTTCCAAAGCTAAAAAGTACTGAAAAACTTTTAAACGAAGAAGCTTTTAACAGTATGAAAGATGATGTTATGATAATTAATTGTGCCAGAGGTGGTATAGTTGATGAAAAAGCTTTATATAATGCTATGGTTTCCGGTAAAGTAGCAGGAGCAGCTCTTGATGTTTTTGAAACAGAACCTCCAGGTCAAACTGATTTTATTGGTTTAAAACAATTAATTACTACTCCGCATCTTGGTGCTTCGACTCGTGAAGCTCAAACAAATGTAGCAATTGCTGTGGCAAGTCAGATTATTAAATGTCTTAAAGAGGGTACTGTTTTAAATGCTGTTAATGCTCCTTCTGTAACAGGAGAGCTTCTTGAAAAACTTAAACCCTTTTTATTTCTTGCAGATGGAATAGGTTCTCTTCAGTCTCAATTTTGTAAAGGACCTGTAAAGGAAATTGCAATTGAGTATGCAGGTAATTTTAAAGGTCTTGATCTTGAGCCGGTTACAATAGCTGTTATAAAAGGTGTGCTTTCTAATTTATACAGAGAAGAGGTTAATTCAGTTAATGCTCCTGTTATTGCAAAAGATATGGGTATTGATATAACAATAAAAAAGAGCGGTGAAATCTCTGATTATAATAATCTTATGACAGTAAAGGTTGTAACAGAGAAGGATGAAAATATTATGGCAGGAACAATATTTGGTAAAAATGAACCAAGAATTGTTAAAATAAATAAATTTCGTCTTGAACTTATTCCCAAAAAAGGGAATTTTGCACTAATTCATAATGTTGATAAACCTGGTGCTATAGGCAGTATAGGAGTAACGCTTGGTGAAAACAATATTAATATTGATAGAATGATGGTAGGACAGGAAGATGATGGAGAAAGAAATATCATTTTTATAAGAACAGATACACCTATATCAGAAGATGTATTGAAAAAACTAACAGCATTACCATTAATTAAGTCTGTAAAACCTCTTGAGCTATAGACCGTCACATAAATAATTTCACTGCGTTATCGGTCGGAGATATACGATTTTAGTATTATCTCTTCCCTCTGGCCTTGTGAAATTTATTATATGAC
>DAOWNP010000205.1 GCA_030642545.1 Desulfobacteraceae bacterium
GTATTTTCACCGACATACCTTATTCCAAATGCAAATAAAAACCGGTAAAAAGAAATATTTTTTCTTGCTTCTATAGCTTTTATAAGATTTTCTGCAGATTTTTTTCCCATTCTGTCAAGCTCTTGCAACTGATCAGCTTTTAACTCAAAGATATCTGCAAAATTATTTATTATCCCTTTTGTAACCAGCTGATCAACCAACTTGTCGCCAAAACCATCAATATCAAATCCACCTTTTGAAACAAAATGTTTTATACGTTCTTTTACCTGAGCTTTACATACCGCATTTACACACCTTACAGCTGACTCACCCTTATGCCTTACAACAAGAGAGCCGCATACAGGGCATAACTTTGGCAGCTTAAACAGCTTTTCTTCTCCATTTCGTTTTGACAATACAACTTTAACTATTTCAGGAATTACTTCACCTGCTCTTTGCACAAAAACAGTATCATTTATCATAATATCTTTTTTTGCTATTTCATCTTCATTATGAAGAGTCGCTCTACCTACAACTACACCTCCAATATCCACAGGCTCAAGAATCGCAACCGGAGTCAAGGTTCCTGTTCTGCCCACAGATACCTCTATATCAAGAATTTTAGTTGTAGCCTGAACTGCTTTAAATTTATATGCGTTTGCCCATCTCGGACTTCTTGAAGTAGCACCAAGTTTTTTCTGGTTTTTGATACTATCTACTTTAATTACCATTCCATCAATTTCATAATCTAATAAGAACCGCTTCTCACTGAACTCTTTGCACAATTTCAATACCTCTTTTACAGGTATTTTATGCTTTATATGAGAATTAACATTAAACCCAAATTTTTTTAATGCACATAATACATCCCAGTGAGAAGAAAAACCAAGTTCAAAAGGATTACTAATACCATATGCAAACATTATTAAAGGACGTTTTGCTGTTTTTCTGGAATCAAGCTGTCTTAAAGAACCTGCTGCTGCATTTCTCGGATTTGCAAACAAGGGCAAATTTTCAGACAATCTAAATTGATTCAATTTCTCAAATCCTGATTTATCTATAATAACCTCCCCTCTTACTTCGAGACGAGGAAAAGAAAAATCACTGTTTTTACTTAACTTTAAAGGAACCGTTTTAATAGTTCTTACATTAGGGGTTATAATTTCTCCTTCTATACCATCTCCCCTTGTTGCAGATAGAGTCAAAATACCATTTTCATAAATAATCTCTACTGCAGCACCATCTAATTTAGGCTCCACAGTATATAAAACATCTGACATCTCACCTGTAAGTTTTTTAACTCTCTGATCAAACTCTATAATATCTGACTCATTAAAAGCATTGCTCAAACTCAGCATAGGGATAGATCTAATATAATTTCCCAATTTATTATCAACCGGAGAAACACCAACACGCAAAGTAGGAGAGTCAGAAGTTACATTTAAAGGGTTCTGTTTTTCAAAAGCTATAAGCTCCTGCATCATGCTGTCATATTCAAAATCTGATATATCCGGATCGTTTAAAATATAGTATTTATAATTATGCTTATTAAGTTCTGATCTTAAATATGATACTCTTTTGTTTTCTGTTGATGTTAAAGAAGCTTTTTCCATAATTCTCCCATAATTGCACAGGCGTCTTTTCTACCTTTTTTAAATCTTTTTGAGCCAAAACCATGATTCCACTTAAACGTTGAAAGCTCATCAGATACAACCAAAATTCCACAAACTTCAACGCCTCTGAATTTTCCTACAGAAAAAAGAGCTGACAACTCCATTTCAACTGCCAAAGCCCCCTTCTCCTTATAACATGAAACTTTCTCATGTGTTTCCCTGTAAAATCCATCAGTAGTCCATATATCCCCTTCAAAAAAACTACAATCCAAACCCTTTGCCACATTCACGGCAAAACCTGTTATGCTTTCAGAAGCTGAGACTTTTTCACCTGTTTTACCAGAATAATGAAGAGAAGTTCCTTCATCAATAAATGCATTTTTTGCAATTATAATATCTCCGATATGAAGGTTTGGTGAAATTGATCCGCACCACCCTAAAAACACTATTTTTTTTATCCCAGATGCAATAAGGTTTTCAAGAATCATTACAGCATAGGGTGCTCCTATCATAGGACCTGTAATAAAAATTGGTTTTCGGTTATCTTTTGAAGCAAGATAACGACTCATCATGTAATATGGAAGATTTTTTTTCCCAATTTTTATAAGATCGCAAAGCAGATAAAAATCGCTTAAACTTCCCATCATAAATGCAAAAGGAAATTTATTTAAAAACTCTCTGTTTTTTTCAGGATTTATAATAACATTAGAAGACATTAAACAACCCTAACATAAAAAAACTATGCAGAGCTTAGAAACTTAAGGCAATAGATTTAAGTTTTAAGCTCTACATAGCTTATAAAATAGTACTCTTCAAGCAAACTTTTTTTAACATATTTATATTATTAACAATAAAATAGAATTCCTATACTATTTTATTATTCCGGTTTCACAAGGTTTGAGAGTTCTTCTTTTATTTCATCAATAACATCATAAAACCAAACCAGATCTTCCATAGTCATACGCCCTGCACGGCGTCTTGATTCCTGTCCATCTTTTTTCAGAACTACTCGAGGGCCTATTTGAACCTTAGGTTCACCATTGGCATACTGATTAATAGAGACCACCAAACCTGTATCTTCACTTCTCCACTCTTTTAGTACTTTATCTTTTTCTGCATCAAAAGCCATTTTTATCCTCCCTCCCTGAAATTCACAAGGTTTTTCATTATCTATTTAAAATTTTGGAAAAATCTGCTATCTTTTCAAATAATAGTGAAACTGCTTTAAGAATAGCAAATCTGTTTTCCCGTAGTAGTTTATCCTCATCCATTACAAGTACATTATCAAAAAAATCATCAATTACATTACGCAAAGATGCAATTTCTATAAGAGCCTGTTTATAATTTTTTGCTTCTATATTTTTTAAAACACTCTTTTTTACAGCAGATAATGCATCAAACAAAAGAGACTCACTCTCATGATCAAAAAGAGTAATGTCTACATCTTTTATAAGAGAAATATCAACTTTTTTTAATATATTTACAGTACGCTTAAAAGCTGTAACAAGAGGTTCAAAATCATCTTGTTTTTTAAAATCTTCTACAACCCCAACCCTTTTTACTATATCAGGAAGATCATCTGAAAAAGTGCCGGTTACAGCAATAATAACATCTTTTGAAAAACCTTCTTCAGATAAAATATGGATAACCCTGTTCTGTATAAACAAAAAAACCTCAGAAGTAACAACAGAAGCTCTATCCAAATCTTTTTCAATATATTTTAAAACAGATTCCTGTATAAGTCTCTTTAAAGAAAAATGCATTTTTTTATCAAGCATGATCTGTATAATCCCAATACATTGACGTCGTAATGCATAAGGATCTGATGCTCCTGTGGGAATCAAGCCTGCACAAAAACAGCCACAAATTGTATCTATTTTATCAGCAATAGACAATACCGCACCTAAATTTGTTTGTGGTAGTTGTCCACCTGAGTGAATAGGAAGATAATGTTCCTCTATGGCACAGGCCACGTCTTTGTCCTCTTTTGCCAAAAGAGAATAAACCCTGCCCATTACGCCCTGAAGTTTTGGAAATTCTACAACAACCTGGGTTACAAGATCAGCCTTGCATAAATACGCAGCTCTTTGTATTTTTTTTATCTGGTTCAAATCATAATCTAAATAACCGGCAATTTCTTCAGCTGTTTTTTGAATTCTTAAAACTTTATCATATACTGTTCCAAGCTTTTTGTGAAAAAGAACGCCTTTTAACTTTTCAACACAATTTTTTTGTTCTAATTTTTTATCGCTTTTATAAAAAAAACTTGCATCTTCAAGCCTTGCCCTAAGTACTCTCTCATGTCCCTTAGCAACAAGTTCCATATCTTTTGCACAGGTGTTATTTACAGCAATAAAACAGGCTTTTAATTTTAGGTTGTAATCAACAACAGCAAAATATTTCTGATGCTCCCGCATTGCTGTTATAAGAATTTCTTCAGGTAAGTCTAAATATTTAAGATCAAAATGACCTATAACAGGAACAGGAAATTCAATCAGATTATTTACAATATCAAGAAGCTGGTCATCAGCAAGTACTGTTCCAGAATTTTTTTCTGCAACTTCTGCAATTTGCTTTTTAACCATATTTTTACGCTTGCTAATATCTGCTATCACATAGTTTTTTTCAAGAATTTCAGGATATGTACAAGGATCTGATATTTTTATTTCAGATGGAGACATAAATCTATGACCAAAAGTATTTTCACTGCTCGCTACTCCTTCAAATTCAAATGGAATTACACAATTTCCCATTACAGCAAGAATTGAGCGGACAGGTCTTGCAAATTGCCGCCTATAAACACTCCACCTCATAGTTTTTGGAAAAGGAAGTGCTGTTATAATCTCAGGCAATACGTCAGAGAGAATATCTATAGTAAAAAGACCAGGTTGAACTTTCTCTCCACAAAGATAGGAGCCTTTTTTTGTCTTTTTAATTTTTAACTGATCAACCAAAACACCTGCTTTTTCTGCAAATTTTTTTGCCGCTATAGTAGGTTCTCCATTACTATCAAATCCAACTTTTTCAGGAGGTCCTGTAATTTCTATGGTTTTCGTCTCCTGCTTATCAGCTATATTAGCAACAAATACAGCAAGCCTTCTTGGAGTCCCATAAATCTTACACAACCCATGTGCGATACATGCTTCATCCAAACGCTTAATCAACAAACGTGATAATGCATCAAGTGCAGGTTCTATATACCCTGCAGGAATTTCCTCTGTTCCTATTTCAAATATCAAGTTATCCATAATTACCCCTGTAAAATCCTCGCTTCTATGTTTTTTTTGCAGATTCAGGCACACTTATATATTAGGAACGCGGACAAAACAACTTCCGCAATTATACATAATAGATTCGAAGTCATCTTTGCCCGATCTAAAATCACAAAAA
>DAOWNP010000230.1 GCA_030642545.1 Desulfobacteraceae bacterium
GCCGTCATGCCGGACTTGATCCGGCATCCAGTTTCATTATGTTGTTGGAATTATTCTGGATGCAGGCGAAAGCAGCAATGACGGCAAGAATGAACCAATACCTGTAATATCAATGACTTAAAAAACTTTAGGCTCTCAAGTTAAACAAGAAAATTTAAGTTTGATTTTAACAAATATGATAAAAAAAAAAAAAATACCAGCATGGATTAATAACAAACTACTGGCAGCTCTTTTTCAGTCTAAGTTTGGGATAGTTTTATCGAACTGGCTGGCTCAGTGCATGTTATATGCTGAGACTGTTGAGGTATTTTTCAGACTGTTTTTTGAACTATCAATATTTTTAATTATCTGCTTTTTTTATTCCATGTTTTTTAATACAGGTTTTTATACTCTTTTTTTTATAGGTATAATAACTCATACAATCTCTTTTTTCATTAATGGTCAATTTTTTGTTTTAGGTCGTTTTTTAGGGATTGTAAACAATAAGCTGGAACCTTTTATTCAATATCCTGAAAAGATAAGAGAGCGGCTTAAAAAGAGAAAAAGTATTACCTGTGTGGTAATGTTTGGAAGTTTGAGCAGGAAAAGCTTTTCACCAACATCTGATCTGGATGTGCGGGTTATATCAGAAGATGGTTTTATAAATAATTTTATTGCATGTTTCTGGACATTTATTGAACGATTTATTGCACTAATTAACAAATATCCTTTAGATATTTATGTGGTTACAAAATACAAAGGGCTTGAAAAGTTAAGATCAGATGAAATACCTATTATACTTTTTGATAAAAAATATTTTATTGAAAAACAGTATGAAAAAAAGTTTGATTACGATTTATATAAAAAAATGTTTTTAAAAAAATATTCTGATGAAGTTTAGTTGTAATCAGTAGTGTCTGGTTAGGAAATTGCCGGAAACAAATAAACTTCTCTCATGCAAAATTCTAACCGAACACTACTGAGTTATAATAGATGATAATTACTTTTTGCCTGCCTCAATTTACACAAAAAAACATCCCTCTTCAGCCCTGGTTGACAATTCACAGGATTGCTATAGAATTTATTGCAAATGGAGATACTGTTCATGTAATAACAGACTTTCCTGATACATCTGATATAGATGGCATACAGGTTCACTTTGTAAAAAGTTTAAGAGGTTCTAATTCTTATGAATTGATAACTCTTTTGGAAAAAATAAAACCTGATACTGTTGTTGTATCTGTTACTCCCTTGAGTCTAACCACTACAAAGTGGTACAGGGTTTTAAAAAAATATCGTTCTTACGCATATCTTTCATATCCTTTTTATACAGCAGATGAAATTAGAAAAGCTTTTAAATATTTAAATTTTCAAGAGCGTATCTCTTATGGTCGTCATGTGCTGATTCCATCTAAATTTTGGGCAGGGAGCATGATAAGATATTTTAATGGTGTTATTTGTCAATCTAAACAAACCGGTAAAATTATTAATAAACATACAAGATTTCAAATTCCTGTTTACTCTATATCTCCTGGAATAGATCATCAAGTATGGAATAGTAAAATTAAATCAGTAAAAAGTAATAAAGAATCGGTTTTCTTGTATGTAGGAAGAGCTTCCAAAATACGTGGGTTTGATTTAATGCTTGATGCACTAAAATTAATAGGTGACAAAAAAATTAGTATACGTATTTTAGCACGGGGTGCAGATAGAAATACAGTTAGAGAGATTGAAAATAAAATCCAGATACGCAAATTACAAAATAGAGTAGATGTTAAAGGCGGGTGGATGGGAATAGATGAATTTAAAAATGAACTTCAATCAGCTATAGCTGTTATTATACCTTTTGTTCTTGTACCATCAGAGCTGCCTGTGTCTGTAATGGAAGCAGTTGCGTGTGGTACTCCTGTTATAGTTTCTGATATAGATGGTCTAACAGAAGCAGCAGGAACTGCTGGTATTGTTTTTCCTCAGTGCGATGTTTATGCACTCTCTTGTGCTATATCAAAACTTTATACAGATAAGGTTTTGATAAACAGATTGAAAACAGGGTGTTACGCTGAGAAAAGAAAGATGCTCTCCTGGAATCTTACATATAAATTATGGCAAAAAAAATTATATAATTAATTGTGAATTATAGAAAACCTCATTTGATTTTTATTACCGGAGTAGATGGTGCTGGTAAATCGTGTCATGCAAAATGGCTTAAACAATATTTAACAGGAAAAAATTATAAAACCGAACTGGTATGGTCCCGTTTTAATAATTTTTTTTCAAAACCGCTATTGGCATTGGCAAGGCTTACCGGACATAATTATTACAAAACAATAGATGGAGTGTTGTTTGGGTTTCATAAATTTAAACATTTGTATCTGTTTAAGCATTTTTTTGCACTCTTGCAGGCAATTGATGTAAATATTGCGGTAATAAAAGATATTTCAGGTGTTAGAAAAAGCTCAGACATTGTAATAGCTGAACGCGGTCCATGGGATACTTTGGCAGATGTGGTATCAGATACAGGTTTAGATGTTCTTTGTAAAAATTTTATAGGTCGTTTATATACTTTGCAGGTCAGATTTAATACAAAGGTTATTTATATAGACAGATCTTATGAAAATATTTTAGATACACGACCTGAGCTTGTGCATGATCCAAATCTTAAAAATAAGATTCGGATATATAGACTTTTGGCAAATCAGAATAAATGGGAGATAGTAGATAATAATGGAACTTTCCAGCAAACAAGGGAAAAGATTTTAGGAAAAATATAATTATGTCTGTTTCTGTTCTTATTTTAACATTAAATGAAGAATTAAATCTGATAAAATGCCTCTCTTCTGTCTCATGGTGTGATGATATAGTGATTTTAGACTCATTTAGTACAGATAAAACCAGGAACATAGCAGAATCATTTGAAGTACGGTTTGTTCAGCGTAAATTTGATGATTATGCAAGTCAGAGAAACTATGGAATAGATAAAATAAAGTATAAACACCGATGGCTTCTTATGGTTGATGCTGATGAAGTTATACCAGATAAGTTTTATGCTGAAATAAAACATGTAATAGCAAAAAGCAATGAAGCTGTTACTCTATTTAGAATGCGGCGTAAAGATTTTTTTATGGGCAGGTGGATTAAACGCAGCAGTGGTTATCCAACATGGTTTGGAAGGTTGATCAAAATAGGAAGAGTGTCTGTTAAAAGATCAATAAACGAGGAGTATCATACAGATGGTGAGATTGGTTTATTAAAAGAGCATTTACATCATTTCCCTTTTAATAAAGGATTTAGTTCATGGATTGAAAAACATAATCGTTATTCTACGATGGAAGCTGAGGCTATGGTTTCAGAATATATTGATAATATCAAAACAGGGAGTTTTTTTCATAAAGATCCTGTTATAAGACGAAAAACAATAAAAGCTTTTGTTTATTCAATGCCTTTTCGACCATTGTTGATTTTTTTTGGTTTATATTTTTTTAGATTTGGTTTTTTAGACGGGGGACCCGGATTGATTTTTTGTATTCTTCGTGCGTTTTATGAATTTATGATAGATTGTAAAGTCAAGGAAATTAAGCGTAAAGATAAAGGTCTTTTTATTTAATATAAAAAGGATTTATAAATTAAAATTGTTTTTGGAAAAAAGGTTTATATATTAAAGAAATGGTTAAAATATCTATTATTACAACTGTATTAAATGCAGTAGATACAATAGGAGATTGTATTAAAAGTGTTTATAACCAGACAATACCTGTGGAGCATATTATTGTTGATGGAGGTTCAACTGATGGTACAAAACAGATTATTAGGGATAAGTATTTATCATATATTTCAAAATATATATCAGAACCTGACAAAGGAATATATGATGGGATGAATAAGGGATTGGATTTTGCGACAGGTAATGTTATAGGCTTTCTTAATGCAGATGATATGTATGCAAAATCAGATACATTGTCTAAAGTACTTAAAGTTTTTACAGATAGTAATGTTGATTCCTGTTATGGTAATCTGGTTTATATTGATCCTGTTAAAACAGATCATATCAGCCGGTACTGGCAGTCATCTTCGTTTAACAGCAAAAGTTTTTACTGGGGGTGGATGCCCCCTCATCCTACTTTTTTTGTAAAAAAAAATGTGTATGAACAATATGGTTGTTTTAATCTTGCTCTTGGTTCTGCAGCAGACTACGAGTTAATGTTAAGGTTTTTATGCAGACATAATATCAGCTCCATACATATTCCTGAAATATTGGTAAAAATGCGTGCAGGAGGAGTAAGTAATGCATCTTTTAAAAGTCGTATTAAGGCCAATAAATCAGACAGGTTAGCATGGAAAGTAAACGACTTAACCCCCTATCCGTGGACATTAATATTCAAGCCATTATCTAAAATCAAACAGTTTTTTCTATAGTTTTTATTTTGTTTATATATAAAATTTTATGAAAAGGATATTTATGAAAAAAAATATTTATGCATTATTGATTGTATTTTCAATATTCACAACATCAGGTTTTGTTTTTGGAGA
>DAOWNP010000311.1 GCA_030642545.1 Desulfobacteraceae bacterium
GGATGAAATAACTTCCACAAATAGGCACATAGATTTAGAGTTAGATTTGTTCGATCTGAAAACTCAAAAGCAGAAGGAATAGCTGGCTCTTTTGATGTTTTTGTGATTTTAGATCGGGCAAAGATGACCTGGAATCTATTATGTATAATTGAGGAAGTTGTTTTGTCCACGTTCCTAAGGGAGAGAGAAGATTTTAGATTATAGTGATAAACATTACATAATAGGTATTGATCTTGGTACTACAAATACAGTTGTATCGTATGTGGATTTAAAATCATCTGATCAATTGTCTCCAAAATCCATAAAGCTTTTTACTATCCCACAGCTTACAGGACAGGGAGAGCTTACAAGGCATCCTGTTTTACCGTCTTTTTTATATATTCCCGGAAAATATGATATTGATCAAAAATCAATAGAGCATCCATGGAAGACAAAAGGAAAAGAGTTTGCAGGTTTATTTGCAAGAGATTGCGGAGGAAAAGTTCCTGCAAGGTTAGTTTCTTCTGCTAAAAGCTGGCTTTGTCATGGAAATGTGGATAGAAAGGCTAAAATTTTACCTTGGGGTTCAAATGATGAGATTAATAAAGTCTCTCCTGTTTACACCACATCAGCATATCTTGAGCATGTAAAAAAAGCATGGAACCATTTTAAAGGAGATGATGAGTCTCTTTATCTTGAAAATCAGGTTGTGATTATCACAGTACCTGCTTCATTTGATGAAGTTGCAAGAGATCTTACAGTAGAAGCAGCAAACATAGCTGGAATAAAAAACATAACTCTTATAGAAGAGCCTCTTGCAGCTTTTTACAGGTGGATGATTGATCATGAAAATGACTGGAACAATTATGTTAATCCTGATGAGCTTATTCTTGTTTGTGATGTAGGAGGAGGGACAACTGATTTTACTCTTATTACTCTAAGGGAGATGGAAGGAGGACCACGCTTTGAAAGGATAGCTGTCGGTGATCATCTGATCCTTGGAGGAGATAATATGGACTTTGCTATTGCCCGTATGATGGAATCCAAATTTAAGGGTAAAAAAAGCAGGTTAAGCGGAGACAGATGGAAAATGTTGTGCCACCAGTGCAGGCAAGCAAAAGAAAATATTTTCGGCAAAGAAAAAAAAGAGGTTAAAATAACTCTTGTTGGTGAGGGTAGCAGTCTTATCGGAGGAACAATGTCTGCAACATTAGAAAAAAAACTTCTTTATGATGTTATAGTAGACGGATTTTTTCCTTTTGCTGATATTGATACAGATGAAGTTAGAAAAAGTAGTTATGGTATTTCTGAGATAGGGCTTCCCTATGAGCAGGAACCTGCAATAACACATCATTTAAGCTGGTTTTTAAAAAGGCATAGTAAAGATGTAGAAAAAATACTGAACAAAAAACCTTTTCCTCATTTAATACTTTTTAATGGCGGAGCATTAAAGCCTGCTTTTATCCAGGAAAGAATCAGAGAGACTGTTAGTAAATGGTTTGGTAATAAAGATAATTCTCTGCCGAAAATTCTTGAAAATCCTGATCATGACCTGTCTGTTGCTATGGGGGCTGCATACTACGGGCTTGTAAAGTTAGGAAAAGGAGTAAGGGTAGGCAGTGGAAGTGCCAGATCTTATTATCTTGAGATAAATGCAGAAAAAGATAATAACAGTAAAAAAATGGAAAAAGCCATATGCATAGTGGAGAGAGGTTTAAACGAAGGAACTGATGTAACTTTAACAGACAGAGAGTTTGAAGTTTTAACAAATCAGCTGGTGAGTTTTGCTGTATATAGCTCCAGTTACAGATCAGGAGACAGGCATGGAGATGTTGTAACTGTTGATGAGAGCATGACTGCTTTACCATCTATCCAGACAGTAATAAAATTTGGTAAAAAAGGTTTAAAAACAGTTTTGCCTGTAAAAATAGAGGTAAAATATACAGAAATAGGCACTATTTCACTGTGGTGCAAATCTCTTTCCAGTAATCACAGGTGGCAGCTTCAGTTTCAGCTAAGATCAAATAGTGCAGCATCTGCTGTAGCTGAAGAGGCTGTATTTGATGACAGTTTGGTAGAGGCTGCAAAAAAACAGGTTAAAGAGGTCTTTTCAGGATTATCAGGTAGTGAAAATTTAGATTCAATAGTTAAAAAAATAGCTGATATAGTCGAGATCAGGAAAGATAAATGGCCGCTTGGTTTTATTAGAAACATTGCTGATGAATTAATAAAACAGATTAAAACAAGGCTTATTTCTCCTGTACATGAAAACAGGTGGTTAAATTTAACAGGATATTGTATGAGACCTGGTTTTGGAGATGGTTTTGACGAACAGCGTATTAAAAGCCTGTGGAAAATTTATAAAAAAGGGCCGGAGTATCCTAAAAATATACAGTCGGCATCTGAATGGTGGGTTATGTGGAGGCGTGTTGCAGGAGGTTTAAAACCAGGACATCAAAGACAGTTTAGCCAGGATTTAACATCTGTATTAATGCCCAAAAAAGGAGGTAAAATCAGTAGATTATCTCCTCAGGAAAGTATTGAAATGTGGATGGCCATAGCAAATATGGAATATTTACTTATCAAAGATAAAATAAAATGGGGGAGACATTTTTTATCTAATCTAAAACCAAAAAAAAGCCGTCCCCAGCATTTTTGGTCACTTTCCAGAATAGGAGCAAGGGAACTTTTATATGGATCAGCAGACAGGGTGGTGCCTCCTGATGAAGTTGAAAAGTGGGTTGAGAAAATTTTATCAATAGAGTGGAAAAATTATAAACCTGTATTATCTGCTCTGATACATATGGCAAGAAAGACAGGAGACAGAACAAGAGATCTTGATCCCGTGATTATTGAGAAAATTTTAGATAAACTTTCTCAACATAATATTTCTCAAAAACAGCAAAAGTGTTTGAAAGAGGTTATAGTCATAAAAAAACAGGAAGAAACAGCTATTTTTGGAGAATCTCTTCCAGCAGGTATTGTTATCCGACAGGCTGTTGCGGAATGAAAATTTACCCTTTTTTGAGAGCCGTTCTTTATTAGTTGTGATCGTGGTGTAGTTCAGCCCTTGTGAAATTAATTTATTATGTGACAATCTATATGTTATAATTAGAGCAGGTTAAAATTACGTAAAACTTCAGCAAGCCTGTGGTCTTCTTTTGATAAATTTTTCAGAGCTTTAA
>DAOWNP010000174.1 GCA_030642545.1 Desulfobacteraceae bacterium
ACCACAGGCATACGCCGTTGTATTCCGAGGATCAAAATCAATTTTTCAACGCAGAAATTTGGATAAATTGCATTTTGTAACAACCTGACGAGATTCACCCATTCATCTAACCCCTCAGCTTTACTATCGGTTGTGTATGCGATTTTATGGCTTTATACCCATTTCAATTCAGGTTTTTTATGTTTCTGTGCACATTCTACAAGATAAGAGTTCATAAGATTCTGGTATGGAATGCCTACTTCTTTTGATAATTTTTTAAAATAAGCAATTGTATTTGCTTCAATACGAATTGAAATTTGTTTTTTTACTTTTTTAGCATAAGGATTCTTTATGGATTTGCTAAAATCATATTCCTTTCTCATAATAAATACCCCCGTATTGTTTTTGTTCTTTTTTTGAAGCTTTTCTTGCTGAGATTATCCTTATCTCGCTATCTTCATCTTGTACACAGTGAACTACAATTAATATTCTAAGTTTATAGCTAATACCCAATAGCAAAAATCTTTCCTCTTCCAAAGAGTGATCTGGATCATGCATCAACCTGGCATTATCATCACTAAACACAGAAGTAGCTTCTTCAAAAGAAATTTTATGCTTTAATAAATTTGTTTTTGCCTTAGTTTTATTCCATGTAAAATGTATCTCTTTCATAATTAAATTATAATTATAATGTATATAATGTCAATATGAAATTTGGGGATTTATATTTTTACCTGAAAACCATAACACCATGATTTATGGTGTTTAGGAACGTATTAATAGCTAAATATGTATAAGGCAGAGATATTTAGCTATTTTTGTAAGATATCACATTATTTAGAAGCAAAAACAAAATATTTTATCTGCTTTTTTGTTCTCTTATCCTTTTAGCCTGAACAGCAATAGTATCTAACAACCGCCGTTGATTTGCTGATATAGCAGGAGCCTCACAATCTATAACTGCAAATGGTATATCAGCTTTATTTGCCATGGGTCTTATAATTGATTGAGAATTCATAGCAGGCTGACAATTAAAAGAATCAACATTTATCAAACCATCAAACACACCATCTTCTATTGATGCTATATATCTTCCAGTAGTTATACAGGTTTCATTAAATCCATTATTACAGGTAAATTCATGTCCTGCTTTTGCCATTCTTTCAGTAGATACATATTTATCATAAAGCAGTCCTGATTTACCTGCTGTTTTACGTAAATAATTAGCAATAAAAGTCAAACCTTTCAAATGACAATAGGCTCGCAAAGCTGTAAGCCCTTCTTTTCTGGTTTGATTATCTTTCATCATTGATAATAAAAGAGGCAAAAATTTAAACTGTTCCTCTGGCGTTAACCTGCCATTTTTAAAACCATATCTTATAACAGATTCAGATGTAAGCCAGCCCAAACCTTCACTAAAATCTACTACTTTGGGAATAATCCCTCTTTTTTCAAAAAATTCTGTTATTGGACCGTGAATAAACATTACGTTTAATCCTCCAAAAAGCAGTACCTTTGGAGTATTTTCAAGACTATCTTTTAGTATAATTCCTGAACAATTCTCAGCCCATATTTTTAAAGCTTTTATCAAAGCTTTAATCCCCAAACGGGCACTTTTTATGACAGCTTCTGTCTCTTTTTCAAATTGTTCAATCCCCTGCTCCCTGTATAAGGCAAGACATCTTACAGTTGTTTCAGCTTCATCCAAAATATCTCCGACAACAGCAGCTGCACCAAGATCTGCCGCAAGACTGTCTCCCTGACCCAGAAAATTATTTTTAAAATTAGGATTAGTTAGAAACAAAACATCTTCACAGTTAGTTCTTTTAGCAAATGTATCCCATACCACAGGCCATGCACCATTCTGGCACGGTCCGTCCTGGTCTAAGCTATAATATAAGGTTACTTCATCTTTATTACGCTTATTACACATATCAAAATATGTAGCTCCTGTTAAAGATATAGCTGGCAGACACTCTCTTCCAGAGCACAATTTTTTTGCATAATTAAGTGTATTCATATCTGTTTTACCTGAAGATCTGAATGTCCATCCTCTTGCTTCAAACATACTCCCTAAAAGCCTTGATGTTATATCACTGGTACTGATAGGCCAGACATGTACAACATTTGGATCATCATATTCTATTCTATTTCCCTTGCTATCAATAATATATTTAAAATCAGCAGAAAGCCTTACCCGCTTATCTTTAATATTAATTTCCATAATTACACTCCTCCTGCTGCTGCTACAAGATTATTTTGATTTTTCGCACTGTTTTGCCTTCTACGCTCTTCTACAATATCTAAAAAAGCCCCAACTCTTGTTTCAAAACCAGCATGTGCTGTATGAGAATCAATTTCAAGATAACAAAATGTCTCTCCTGCCATATCTTGTCTTATAAGATGATAAATACTTGCATCAGGGCCACATGAAAAGCATGATACAAGACAAAGAAAAAGATTTTCCTGAACTTTTACATAAGATACAGCATTCATAATATCCTGGGTAAAATTCCACACATTTCTGGGATGTTGAACTAAATTTGCACTTAATTTTGGTAAAATATCAGCAGAAACAACATGATACCCCCTGCTTGTAATTTTTCTCGGAAGACTTAAATTCATCTCAGAAGAATTAGTAGTATATGGCCTTCCTGCAATAATTACAGCCGGCTCATCGCCTATTTCGTTTAAGATTTTTTTACCAAGTTTTATGGATTCAGCTATATACTGATCATAATACTCTTTTGCTGTTTTCCATGCTTTTTTTGCCTTTTTCTTTGATATACCTAATACTATACCAAGGTTAACTATCTCTTTTAAACTGGTTTTTAATAAGTGTTTTGAAAAACCTATCTGAGGAGCTAATATTTTATCTGCTGCAGATTCAAAAGCACCTTTTATAACATCAGAAATAATGGTTGTAGTCGGACAGGTATAACTGTGAAGCATATCTTTTTGAATATCAAATTCCATTACCCGTGGAAGCAGAATATAATCTACATTCTTTGACAAAAGATCGTAAACTGCTCCATGAACAACTTCGCATGGATAACAAAGAGCTGTTCTTGTTTTTGTATTACCTGTTTTAGATATCTGAGACAAAACCATATTATAACCAAGCTCATTTATAAGTCTGGCATAAAACGGAAACAGAGCAAAAGTTGTTAATGCCATAGGAAGACCAATAATACCAGCAGGATTTTCAAGAGGCTTTGGGCAAAATTCTTCAAACATAAGCTTGTTTGCCATATCTACATAATTACGTCCCTCTTTTCTATCTTTTCCTGAATGTCTTTTTAAATCAAATTTTGAGCAAAGTCCACCAAACGGGTATACTTTCCCCCTTATAGAAATTTTCTGAATTTCACATCTGTTTTCGCAGGATACACATTTAAATGTTCCTTTTATCTCCATATCTCCAATAACAAGATCATCAAGAGAATATATTTTTTCTTCAACATCACCATCTTTTAACTGATCGACAATCATCAAAGCAACCCCGACACACCCCATCAATTCAGGATGCTTTGGTACCACAATTTTTTTTTGTATTCTTTGTGCCATAGCCAAAGCAACAGATCTGTTTAAAGCAACTCCTCCCTGAAAAAGCACAACATCTCCTACATTTCTTACTCCAACTATTCTTGAAATATAATTATCAGCTATTGAATAAACAAGACCTGCAATAACATCATTTTGATTAGCTCCTTGCTGAAGTGCATTTCTAAGATCAGTATTTATAAATGCAGCACATCTTTCCCCAAAAGCTATTGGATTATCACTTTTTTCTGCAGCAGCGCTTATCTTTTTCATTTCAACACCCATATCAACAGAAGCTGATTCTTCAAGAAAGCTTCCTGTTCCTGCAGAACATCCCTCATTCATGGCATAATCAACTGGAACACCATTTAAAAAAGAAATAAATTTTGAATCCTGACCTCCTATTTCAAAAACAGTATCTACATCAGGAATTTCATCTGCTGCTGCACGACCATGCGCAAGTATTTCATTAAAACTCAAACAATTATCAAGATAAACAGAAACCATCTCTCGCCCTGAACCTGTAACTCCTGCCTGGATAATTTTAATTTTCTTGCCACTACTCTCATTTATTAACTCTTTTATACATTCTTTTACAGCATTAACAGGATTACCATGTGTTCTTAAATAACATTCTGCATCTACAGACCTGTTTTCTACATTAAACAACAATGCTTTAGTGGTTGTAGATCCTGCATCAACCCCAAGAATATATTTACCATCTGTTTTCACCTGTCGGTTTTCATTAACACAAACTCTGTAATCCAAAAGAGATTCAGCCTCTTTTAAAGAGGATAATTTATCAAAAAAAACATCGCCTTTATTAATCAGTTTATCAATATCTGTAAGTTCTACACACTCTTTTTCTTCATTAGCATATAAAGCTGCACCAAAAGCTTCTAAATAAGAACTCTGATCTAACACAGTAATATTTGAATCTTTTAATAACTGTTTAAGATTTTTAATGAACGGTCTGTTTAAAGTAACACCGCCTGAAACCACAATATTTTTCGCAGGCCACTGAGCAAGATCAATCATTTTTACAATTTTCTTTGCCAAATCATAAACAAGAGATTTTGCGATATCACCTGGAAGACACTCTCCTTTGTTTAATTTATGAGTAGCATCTGATTTACAATGAACAGAACATCTTGTAGCAAGCGGAACCAGTTTCCCTGTTTCACATAATTCTAACCCCTCAGCGAGGGTCAGATTCATTCTTTGTAATTGCTGCACAACAAATTCGCCTGTTCCTGCAGCACATTTAGATGACGAAATAATATTTTTAATAAGCCCGTCTTTTAATGTATATACACTAAAAGTCTCTCCTCCGAGAGAAAGAAGAATATCAGGTTTTATATTATTAAATGATAATGCTTTTTCCATACACTCTGTTTCAGAACGATAAGGGAGATCAAACATAACTTTGGCAGAAGGACCTGTTACAATCATTTTTGATTTTTCGCTATTTATCCCATATTTACTAAAAAGTTCTTTAACTGTTCTTTTAGGATCGCCTCCATGCCTTATTATTTTTACAATATCGTCATTGCTCTCTTTTGTCATTCTGACCCATTTAACAGATACAGCCCCTATTTCCAATCCATCATAAAAAGGTTGATGCTGCTTCTCAGATCCTTTCAAATCTGTCATAATACGCTCCCTGCCCCCCCCCCAAAAAAAAATAGGGAAATAAAATAATAAATGCAAATTAATTACTATTTGAAATTAAATATAAACTCATTTTGTTAAATATTTAGTATTATTTTAACAAAAGAAAAATATTGTCAAGCTTATAACATATGAATTTTATCATAACAGATAAATCTTTTCCTTGACAAAAATTTTATTATTAATTAATACTTTTAATATATAAAGTTAAAATCAACTCTTAATACTAGATTTATGAATATCTGTATTGTTAATTTACGAATATCTGTATTGTTAATTTTTTATAGATGAACGTTGATCATTGATGCTATTATCTGTTTAGTAAACTAAACCACTTTTAATATCATAAGG
>DAOWNP010000138.1 GCA_030642545.1 Desulfobacteraceae bacterium
CAAACTTAGAAATTCAAGAAATTTATTCTAAAATAGCGGAAAAAACAATTAAACTTCCCGTATTTTGTTTTTTGCAATTTCCTAACCGGACACTACTGACTATTTCTACATATCATGTAATAATTTTGGTAAATCAAATAAAATTTTCCGTAAATTGTAAAAGCATTTTATTACTAATTTTCAGTAATTTTCAGTAATTTTCAGTAATTTGAAACATGATAGCAAAATACTTTCACAGGCAAATATATTGATATTTACACTAAAACTGCTGTATCACTCTTCTTAAAAAAAACAGCAGATACCAATGAATTTTATCTTAAATATATATATGAAAATTTTCTAACAACATAATATAATACATATTTAAGAAATCTTAGCTGATACACAGATTTTTTTGATATATATTACTGACTATAAATTATTTTAGTTGGTACATTATTAATAAAATCAATATATATATAATTTCTAAATATATATAATTTCTAAAAAAATATAATTTCTAAAAAAATGTTAAAATTACATAAGGTTTAAAATGAAAAATTTAATGCAAACTCCTCTTTACATCTCTTTTTCTAAATTACGAGTCGGGTGGGTTAAAAATAATAATTTTATTATTATTTTTATTATTGATTTGATTTTAATCTCATTTTCTTTATATTTTGCTTATTTAATGCGGTTTGATTATCAGATTCAAAATCGTGACTGGCTTCTTTATAAACAAATATTGCCTACTGTAATTCTTATTAAGATTACTACATTTTACTGGTTTGATCTTTACATAGGAATGTTCAGATTTACTGGTATTTCTGATTTAATAAATATTTTAAAGGCATCTGTCATAAGCAGTTTGTTAATACTTGTTTATATACTTTTTAATAACAGGTTTGAAGGCTTTTCAAGATCAGTTTTTACCATAGACTGCTTTATCACCATTCTTTTATTAAGCGGCTCAAGACTTCTTATAAGAATGTATTATGAAAAAAAAACAGGGGACAGGCAATTTGTTCAATCATTGGTTTCAAAAATAAAAACATTAAAATTTGAAAAAAAAAGTGATATTAAAAATCTTTTGATTATCGGAGCAGGCTGTTGTGGTAATACAATTTTTCGCGAAATAAGAAACAATTATACTTTAAAATATAATATTATTGGATTTGTAGATGATAATACTTTAAAACATGGTATGAAAATTCATGGATTACCTGTTTTGGGTTCAATTAAAGATGTTTATACATTTGTTAAAAAATATAATATAGATGAACTTTTAATTGCTATTCCCTCTGCTACTTCCAATCAGGTAAGATCTATTATCAATCATTGCAATAATGCAAAAGTAAAATTCAAAACGATTCCAGGATATGGGGAATTAATAAATGGCGAGGTAACTGTAGACTCTATAAGAAATGTTGCATACAATGATCTTTTAGGCAGAGATACAATAAAACTGGATCAAAAGAAAATTGGGGAATATATCAAAGGCAATATAATTATGGTTACAGGAGCTGGTGGTTCTATTGGTTCTGAATTATGCAGACAGATTTGCAGGTTTTCACCTGAAAAACTTTTACTTTTTGAAAGAGCTGAAAGTCCTCTTTATGAAATTGAGCTTGAGTTAAAAAAAGATTTTAGCAATATAGAAATTATTCCTGTTTTAGAAGATATACAAAAACAACTTCACATAGATACAATATTTGAAAAAAATAAAATAGATATAGTATTTCATGCAGCTGCATATAAACATGTTCCTATGCTTGAAATTCAACCATGGAAGGCTGTTCAAAATAATATAGCAGGAACTCAAAACCTTATTGAAATATCAAAAAAATATAAAGTTAAAAGATTTGTTTTTGTTTCTACAGATAAAGCAGTCAGACCCACAAATGTTATGGGAGCATCAAAGCGTATTGCTGAAATGCTTATTCAAAGTCAGGATTTTTACCATAAATCCACAACAAAATTTATGATAGTAAGATTTGGAAATGTTGCCGGAAGTGTAGGCAGTGTAATTCCACTTTTTAAAAAGCAGATAAAGCAGGGAGGTCCGATTACTGTAACACATCCTGATGTAACAAGATATTTCATGCTGATACATGAAGCCTGCCAGCTTATACTGCAGGCTGGAGCTATGGGTAATGGTTCTGGTGCTAAAATATATATTCTTGATATGGGAAGCCCTGTTAAAATAGATGATATGGCAAAAGATTTAATACAACTCTCAGGTCTTCAAACAGACATTGATATTAAAATCAAATATATTGGTCTTAGACCTGGAGAAAAACTTTACGAAGAACTTATTACTGAAGATGAAGGAATAGTTAAAACAAATCATGAAAAGATTATGGTGCTTGAAGGAAAATATGAAAACCCTGTTAAGTTAAACGGTAATATTGAAGAACTTATTGACAAAGCAACTATCGGAAATGACAAAATAATCCGAAATATGTTAAAAGATATTGTTCCTGAATATACTCCTATGGAAGTCTAAATTAATGGGGTTGGTTATATAATATTGATTATTAAATGTCCGCGTTCCTTAAGAGCATGGCTGATCTTAATTAACCAAACCCAAATAATATATATTCAATAATTCACAATTCACAATTTACAATTCATCATTAACGATTCCAAACAAACCTTTGTCATCATATTTTAATATTTTCACTAAGGTCAATTTGTTTTTATACATATCATCTCCAGATAAAAGTATTTTTATATAATTTGATGTGAAACCTTTTAACATACCTGTTTTTTTATCATTTGATGTTTCAATCAGAACATGCTCTTTTCTCCCTAAAGCCTTTTTATAAAAAATCTCTTTTTTAATTTCACCAAGCATGCGAATTTTTTTACATCTTATTTTTTTTACTTTAAAATCAATCTGATTTGTAAAATTATAAGCAATAGTTTTTTTTCTTGGAGAATAGGGAAAAACATGTAGATATGTCAAAGGAGCTTCTTTTATAAAGCTATATGTTTTTTCAAATGAGCTGTCTGTTTCACCGGGAAAGCCAATTAAAAAATCAGCTCCTATTCCTGCATCCGGCATAAGATCAATTATCTTATTTATCAATTTTAACACATCATTGCTATTATAAGGTCTATGCATCCGTTTTAAAATCTCATCATCAGCACTTTGAATAGAAATATGAAAATGATTACATATTATCTCTGATTTTGAAATTAAATTTAAAATTTCATCTGACAGCTCATTAGGCTCAATAGAACTTAATCTGACTCTTTTTATCAGTTTTTCAGAATTTATTTTTTTAAGTAAATTATAAAGATTAGTTTTATTTTTTAGATCTAATCCGTAATGACCGAGATGAATCCCTGTTAAAACAACTTCACTATATCCCTGATCACTTAATCGTTTAATGGCTTTTAAAACTTTATCAAAGGACATACTGCAGCTTGGGCCTCTTGTAAAAGGGACAATACAATAAGTACAAAAAGCTTCGCACCCATCCTGAATTTTAAGAAAAGGGCGCGTTTTTTTATTTACAGAAGTTAAAATATAATCATCAAAAACTCTTTGGTCAAAAATATTTTCTCTAAATAACCCAGGAGTGTTATGAGGATAATCTGATTTTAAAATTTCACATATTTTATTTTTATGACTATTACCGATTACATCATGAACACCTTTGATTTTTATTATTTCATCAGGCTGAATCTGAGCATAGCATCCTGTAACAACTATTTTAGCTGATGGATGATCTTTTATTGCTCTTCTTACAGCCTGTCTTGATTGCATAGATGCTTTTTGTGTTACAGTACAGGTATTAATTATACAAATATCTGCATTTTTCCCATCACTTTGAACTAACCCTTCTTTATTAAGAAGACTGGAAATTGCATCAGATTCGCACTGATTTACCTTGCAGCCCAATGAAGTTATTTTGTAAGTTTTCATCTTTTTTATTCTATCCATCCTGCACCAATAATTTCATCTCCTTTATAAAAAACAGCAGCTTGTCCTGGAGTTATCGCTTTTTGAGGTTTTCTAAATTCAAGTAATCCGGTATTATTATCTTTTAGTGTAAGCTTTGATTCAGCAGGTGTATGCCTGTATCTTATTTTTGTCATTAGCGTGAGTATTGATGTGTCAGGAGCTGATATTACCCAGCTTATTTTTGAAAGATTACATTCTGATCTAAACAGATTATCTTTAAATCCAACAATAAGTATGTTTTTTTTAACATCTATTTTAAGTACATAATAAGCTTTGGGACCAGGACAGTTAATCCCTTTTCTCTGACCTACAGTATAATTATGAAGTCCATTGTGCATGCCCACAAGTTTTTTATTTATATCATAAATCTCACCCGGTTTATAATCAAATTTGCCATAAGTTTCAAAAAAATCTTTATAACTATTTTGATTTATAAAACAGATATCCTGACTCTCTTTTTTAAAATCAGATACAATTTTATTTTTAGCTGCAAATTTTATTATATCTTTTTTTAAATAATTTCCGAGAGGAAATAAAATTTTTGATAACTGTTTTTGTGTTAAAAAAGCAAGAAAGTATGATTGATCTTTTGTTTTATCAATCCCTTTAAGAAGGCTGTAACTTTGATTTTTTTTAACTATTCTTGCATAGTGACCTGTAGATAAAGATATAGCTCCTGTTTCTTCTGCAAATTTATATAAAATATCAAATTTTATTACAGAATTACAAACCATACAAGGGTTAGGTGTCTTCCCATTTTTATATGAATTTATAAAATAATCTACAATTTTTTTTTTAAAAAGCCAGCTGCAGTCTATAGTTTTTATTGTAATATCAAGGTACTCACCAATTTTTGCAATTTCTTCGGGAGTTTTTACAAAAAAAGGCTGCTTTTTACTAAAATTATTATATTTATCATGGGATAAACTTTGATAATTATTTTCATAACCTGTTAAAAAATGAACTCCGACAAGATTATGTCCCTCTTTTTTTAACAAATAAGCAGTAAAAAGAGAATCTATTCCTCCGCTTATAGCAACAGCTCTAACAGATTTCATCGAAAAAAACTTCATTTGAAGGTAATATCTGCATAGCTTTTACAGGACATGCTCTTACACAAAGTTCGCAGATACTACATTTAGTTTGATCAAATATAACTTCCATCTCAGGACGTTTTATAAACAAAGCTTCTGTAGGACATACAGCTGTACATGCCCCACAATGTATACATTTATCATTATCCCTGTTAATTTCATGGGCAGCATTTTTAACAGAAATCCCTTGATCTTCAAGGTATTTAATCCCATTTTTATAATTTTTTAATGTACCTGAAAGTTCAAGAACAATAAGCCCCTCTTTTCGTGGAAATATTGTAGCTTTTAAAATATTGAAAGTCAGGTCATATCTTTTTGAAAGATTACAAACCAAGGGATTATGAATTTTGTCTAATGGAAATCTCAGTATTATTATTTTAGAATACAAAGCTGATTATTCTCCCAGATTATTTCAAACTCTTTTAAATTACTTTATAAAAAAATGATATTCTCAGTAGTGTCCGGTTAGGAAATTGCAGGAAGCAAAATAGATAAAATAGGCAAAATACGGAAAGTTTAATTATTTTTTCCGCTATTTAAGAATAAATTTCTTAAATTTCTAAGTTTGCTTCGCCAAAATTGCGAAACTCGCTCGTACCTCGCTCAAACAATCGCAATTTTTTGGCTACACTGCACTAAGAAATTATACGAGATTTATTCAATACGCTACAAAAACAAATAAACTTCCCTTATGCAAAATTCTAACCGGACACTATTGAGTTTAGTGCAAGGTTATAGAAACTAAAATATATTAACCCTTTTTGCCTCTGGGATATCCGCTATATGACAGATTGCTGATTCCATCAGATATCTGTTTTATTTTTCTTTTTATTGCAAAATTAATATTTTTTGAAGATTTTTTTGTGATTAAACCATTATATGTCATAAGATTTATAGTCTCTTTTATTTTTTTTATAGGAATTAGTGCAAGCAGCATATTAACATATTTATCTGCCATAGTATTATTATTCAGTTTTAAACTACTATCCATAAGCAAAATTATCACGTTTAAATCTTTTGGTTTTTTTGAATGAACTATTTTTAAAAACCATTTAGCTCGACTGTAGTATCTATTTAATATTAAACCAATACTTAAATTAACCATTCCAGATGTGCTATAAGGATCAAGATTAAAAGCTTTTTTATAAACATCAAAAACCTGTTTATATTTTTTTTCTCTTAACAAAATATACCCTTTAATATTTAAGAGGTTAATATTCTCAGGCTCTGATTTAACAAGATAATTTATATTTTCTAAAGCATCTTTCCACATTTTCTCTTCAATTAAAACAAATGTTTTATTGTATAATGCTCTGTTATAAGCAGGATTTATTTTTAAAACTTTATCAAAATACTGTTTTGCCTTATCATACTTTTTCTGCTTTAAAAAAATATTTCCCATATTGTTATAGCAAACAATCTTAGACTGTTTTTGTTGCTGAGAACTCATTTTTAAGGCTTTATAATAAAGGATAAGAGCTTTGTCGTATTTTTTTTCTTTTTTTAAAATTGAGGCTAACATCTGAATTGGTTTATCACTATATCTGGTTTTTTTTGCAGCATCCTCCCATAATGTTTTTTCGGTTCTCCATTCAAAATTTCTAATATAAGTTCCACATCCAAAACTAACTATAATCAGAACAAAAAAACATATTAGAAATTTAAACATTGCCGTGTTCCTATTTTTGTAATAATTGATTG
>DAOWNP010000332.1 GCA_030642545.1 Desulfobacteraceae bacterium
AAAGCTATAGAAGATCTTATTTTAGATTATATATCAGATGGAATTATTATAGTAAAAGACGGTCACAAACTTCCACTGAAAAAAATCAAAGTATATGAAGCTGGACATCCTGTTCCTGATCAACGAGGCATCTCCGGAACAAATCAAATAATTAACCTTATAAAAGATGCAAATGAATCTGATCTTGTCTTATGTCTTATTTCAGGCGGAGGATCTTCCCTTCTTATAAATCCGTCAGATGGAATTTCTCTTAACGACAAACAGGAAACCACAAAACATCTGCTTGCGTGTGGAGCAAGTATTCATGAGATAAACACAGTAAGAAAGCACCTTTCAAATGTCAAGGGAGGCAGGCTTGCATTTCATATTTACCCTGCAACTTTAATAAGTCTTATTTTGTCTGATGTAGTAGGAGACAATCTTGATATAATTGCATCAGGACCAAATGTACCTGACAGTAGTACTTTTGATAATACAAAACAGATTCTTAAAAACCATAATATATGGAATAAAATTCCAATTTCTGTTAAAAATCATATCAATAATGGAATATCAGGTAAAACAGATGAAACTCCAAAATCAGGCAATATAATATTTAGTAAATCTCTTAATATTCTTGTTGGAAGTAATTTTAACTCTTTAACCGCTGCTGCAAAAAAAGCCGAACAGTTAGGATATACCACTTTAATCCTTACATCAAAAGCAGAAGGAGAAGCAAAAGAGATAGCAGTTTTTTATGCAGCTATTGCAAAAGAGATTATAAGCTCCGGCAATCCTTTAAAACCTCCTGCCTGTATACTTTCAGGTGGTGAAACAACAGTAACTATCAAAGGCTTGGGGAAAGGCGGCCGAAACATGGAGTTTACACTTGCAGCTGCCATTGCGCTAAAAGGTATTCATAATATTATTGCCTTATGCGGTGGAACAGATGGGACAGACGGACCAACTGATGCTACAGGAGCCATAGCAGACCATACAACACTATATCGAGCAGAAACCCTAAAGATTGACCCTGTTCACTTTTTAAATGAAAATAATTCCTATGAGTTTTTTAAAAAACTCAACGACTTAATAATAACAGGACCAACTCTTACCAATGTCATGGATATATATATGCTTCTTATAAATTAAAAAACAAGGACGAAATAAAAATAATACTAAATATATTATTTTTATATCCGATAATAACAGTGAAGTATTTTTTTTATTGATTTAATATATTAAAAAACTTATAATAGCTATTAAGTACTTTTGGAATAAGGTTAATTTATATGTACTTTACTTGTTATTTTTATGATTTTCTTGAGCCTCTTGACTAAATTATTTGTATCAACTTTCACTCTGTTTTTCAAATCCAATAAAATTAATTGAACAAAATATCTAATTATATCTGGTGTTTACAGGTAACAATATGATTAAACGAAGAGATTTTTTAAAAAAAATAACTGCTTTTAGCTGTAGCAGTTATATAATATCTAATACAGCATATGCTAAAACTGCCAACAAAATATTATCTTCTTCAGATTTTACCGATGATAAATATCTAAAAGATTATATTCACAAAATGGAAAATTTTGACAAACCTTGCAAAGGAGACATTTATCTTAGTATAGAAGATTTTAAAATTTTAGTATCAACCTTAAAGCGATTGAAAAGACTTCAAAATACAGTAGGTCACGGACATTTTTATCTTTTAGGACTTGATGAAACTATCAATTTGTCAAAAAACTACTCGAGAATAGGACGATTTACAAAAACTGAATTAAATTTTATTGAAAAAATATTTTATAAAGAAGGCAGTGTTTATGGTTTTTATGGAAACAAACCTTTACCTAAGATCACAGCAAAAATAAATAAACACTCAACAATTAAAATAAAACACTCATACGGAAATTATCTTTTTAAAGGACCTGCTTTTGAAACTTATTTAAAAATAAAAAAGGAAGTTGGAAGCAAGGCTGTTTTAACATCAGGCATAAGAAGTGTTATTAAGCAATTTTATCTGTTTTTAAATAAGGTTTACAGAAGCAATGGAAATCTTTCTATGGCTTCCAGGTCTCTTGCACCTCCAGGCTATTCCTATCACGCTATAGGCGATTTTGATATAGGTCAATCTGGATTTGGAGAAGCAAATTTTTCAGCTAAATTTACTAAGACACCTGTATATAAAAAATTAAATCATCTTGGCTTTATTAACTTACGTTATACCCGGTTCAATAATTTAGGTGTTCGTTTTGAACCATGGCATGTTAAAGTCAAAATATAAAATATTTACTTCAAAAAAACACCTGTAACGACTCCGGTCATACCTGCTGATAAAATATCTGCAATAACAGATCTAAATCCCAAAGAAACAATTTTACTTTTTCTTTCAGTCACTTCTGATATTAAATATCAATCCTTTTATGCCTTATTGTATTTACATCTTTTCAATTATCCAATATCCAACATTTCTATCAATAAATTCAACATCTTTGATATCTGGTAACCAATGTTATAAGAGATCCTTATTAAAGTATTTCTATGGGCAATCGGTAAGACCAAAGTTTGCTGCCAATTTGGCAAGATCTCTGCCGTCCTGATCACCATCTCCGGTAATATCACCCTGGCATGCCCCTTCCTGATTACAATCTATCCGTCCGAAACTTGCTGAAAAAATTGCAAGATCTGATTCATTTACAGTGCAATCGTGGTTCAAATCACCTTTAAGCCAGGATTTGGTAATATACTCGGATATGTCATCGCAACAAACTACACTCCTGCTTCCTCCGAAACAATAGATTCGATTGGCAGCAGAATTTTCCACGCATGAAAGCGCGAATCTTCCCCTGGGGAAAGTGGCATCCATAAGAGTCAGAGTATCGGCTAT
>DAOWNP010000051.1 GCA_030642545.1 Desulfobacteraceae bacterium
ATGTTTCTGATGTTGAGGCAATTGAAGCGGTTATATCAAAAGAAGCCGATGCATATATCGGCAACATGATGTTGGCTTCTTATCTCATTCTAAATCAGGGGCCATACAACCTGAAGATTGCCGCTCCCAGCCCCTTTGGTGACCAGCATTTCTCCATAGGCATCCGTAATGACTGGTCAGAGCTGACCAGTATCATAGACAAAGGGTTAGCTGCAATAACTTCAGAGGAGAAAGCAAAAATTCGCAACAGGTATATCTCTGTTCGATACGAGCAAACCAACACTGCTGATATTTTAAAGTGGATTCTGGCTTTTTCTGCACTTACTTCAATAATTATACTCCTGTTTGTCTTCTGGAACAGGAGTCTGGCAAAGCAGGTTACCATACGCACCTCAGAACTTAAGGTAAGTGAAGATCGGCTGAAATCTCTTCTGAAACTTCAATCTTTAAAAAATATCTCTGAAAATGACCTCTGGAACCTTGCCGTGGAAGAGTTAGTCCGGTTCACAAAAAGTGAAGTTGGCTATCTTCATTTTGTTAATGATAATGAAAAAAACATTTCACCGATTTTTTGGTCAAAAAAAACTCTTAAAAAATGCTCTGCAGAAAAAACATCCCATTATCCAATTGAAAATGCCGGCATCTGGGCTGACTGCATTCGTCAAAGAAAACCAGTGATCCATAACGATTATCCGAACCACCCCAACAAAAAAGGATATCCTGAAGGGCACTTCCCACTCAAAAGGCATATGAATATCCCGATTTTCGATGATGACAAAATTATGGCAATAATTGGTGTAGGAAACAAGCAAGAACCATATAACTCATCAGATACCACCCAGCTTACCTTATACTTTAATAGTACCCTCGATATTGTTAAACGGAAAAAATTTGAAGAGGAGAAAAAGAAAATCAATGAACAGCTTCGCCAGGCCCAAAAGATGGAAGCAATCGGCACATTGGCCGGAGGTATAGCCCATGACTTTAACAATCTCCTCGCAGTCATTCTTGGCTACTCTGAAATACTCATAGAAGAGGTACAGCCCGATTCAAAATTTGCTAATTACCTCAATACAATTATTTCAGCAGGCAACCGGGCAAAAAATTTAGTCAAACAGATCCTTGCTTTCAGCAGACAGGCAGAACTCGAACGTATCCCCTTAAAGATACAGCCGCTTATTAAAGAAGGGTTGAAAATGTTAAGATCTTCCATACCCACAACGATAAGAATTACTGAAAATATTGATCCAAAGAGTGGTTCTGTCCTGGCTGACCCAACCCAGATTAATCAAATTTTAATGAATCTCTGCACCAATGCTTATCATGCCATGGAAGATACTGAAGGGATACTTTCCGTTACCTTGAAAACAACTTTTATCCAACCCGATAATAAAACAATGCTTTTGCATGTAACCCCCGGAGAATACGTTGAGGTTACAGTTTCCGATACAGGTACAGGTATTGGGACTGATATTATTGAAAAGATATTCGATCCCTATTTCACTACCAAGGAAATAGGCACAGGCACAGGCATGGGCCTGTCAATTATTCATGGGATACTATCAGATTACGACGGAACAATCACAGTTGAAAGTGAATTGGGGAAAGGGTCAACTTTCCATGTGTACTTTCCTGTAGTTGAAAATGAAACCTTACCTGAGATAAAAAAACCTGAAGACCTGCCTGGTGGGAAAGAACGAATATTATTTATTGATGACGAAAAATTTCTATCGGAAATGGGCAAAGATATGCTTGAAAGATTAGGTTATCATGTAACTGTACGATACAATAGTATTGAGGCATTAACAACATTCCAAAATGCTCCAAACGAATTTGACCTGATTATAACAGATCAGACCATGCCGGGCATGACTGGTTCAGACCTTTCCAGACGCATGATGCAGATACGACCCGATATACCCATTATTCTCTGCACCGGATACAGCAACCTTATTGATGAAGATTCTGCAAAAGATCTTGGGATAAAAGAGTTCGCCTTAAAACCCATTACGAAAGAAGTAATCGCAGAATTAATTCGCAAGGTATTTAATGACCATGCTTAACTTAACCTGTTTATATTATTACAATAACTCTTTAAATTAAAAAACAGGTTAACCCAGGTCAGACAGGTTACCTGCTGCACAAAAATTTCTTCAATACGCTACAAAAACAAGCAAACTTCCCTCTCGCAAGATTCTAACCGAACAACACTGAATATTTCTAAACTAACTTTTTAATAAATATCAATGATTTATATTGCTAAAAATTATGTTCTTATACTGCTTCGGGAATTGCTTAACTATTGGTAGAACAGCTACCTGTTTGAATTTTGTATTTATTATTGGCATAATCCGGTTTTTTTTATTTTTTTGTAAAAACCCAGATTATTATTGACTATTTTAATATAAATGTCTACTCTTTTTTTATTCAAATATTTTAATTCTAAAAACTCTTTTTCAAATAAGCGAAATGTCCGATACAAGAGTAGGATACATCACTATATTAATAGCATTACCATGTCACCATAACATAATAATTAATGTTTAAATAGCTAAAAAATGTGAACAAAATGACTTTCTCAACTATGCATCGCAAGTCCGACAGGTTGCCTGCTGCATGAAAAATTTCTTCTGTGTTCAAGGCGAAAAATTATTTTAAGCAGGCATATCTCGTTGTATTTTCCGGATTAAATTTATTTTTTAGCGCAGAAAATTGGATAAATTAGCGTTTTGCCTCCGTCTGCCAAAAGATGCTAATTTAATAATTAATGTATAAAATAACAAATTAGGAGAAGATATGAATTTTGAATTATCTAAAGAACAAAAATTAATACAAAAAAACATAAGAGAATTTATGTTAAAAGAAGTAGAGCCTATTGCTGAAAAAATAGATAGAGAAGATTACTTCCCAAGAGAAGTATGGGATAAATTGGGCGAATTGGGATATATGGCCTTGAGTGTAGATCCTAAATATGGAGGATCAGGCTATGATATGTTTACTCATGGTTTGGTAATGGAACAAATGAGCCGGGTTAATGCGGCTGTATCTCTTTCATATGGAGCTCATACATTATTATGTGCACATAATATCGAAAATAATGCTAATGAAGATCTGAAGCAAAAATATTTACCTGATCTTGCTTCTGGGAAAAAAATTGGGTGCATGGGGTTAACAGAACCTGATGCAGGATCTGATGCTATATCAATCAGTACATCTGCAGTAAAAGATGGGAAAAATTATATTTTAAACGGATCAAAGATGTTTATTACAAATGGTCCTGTAGCAGATATTGCTCTTGTTTATACTAAAACCGAACCAGAGCTGGGTGCAAGAGGGATTACAGCTTTTATTGTTGAAACAGACTTTCCTGGTTTTTCTATTTCAAAACATATTGATAAAATGGGGCATAGAGGTTCTCCAACAGGAGAACTTGTTTTTTCTGACTGTATAGTACCTGAAGAAAATATTGTAGGTAAAGTTAACGAAGGGGTAAAGGTTATGATGCGCGGTTTAGATGTAGAACGTGCTATTTTAAGTGTATCTTGTCTCGGACTTGCTGAAAATGCTTTAGAGTTAGCTTTAGATTATGCTAAAAAAAGAAAACAGTTTGGACAGCCAATTGCAAAATTTCAGTTAATTCAGGCAAAGCTTGCAGATATGTATACTGAAATTGAAGCGGCCAGAGGTTTAACATACAGAGCTGCTATATTAACCGACTCTACTGATAAGGGTGGAAGAGGGACTGAAATTCATAAATTAGCAGGTGCTGCTATACTATTTGCTGCTGAGGTTGCAAACAGAGCAGTAAATCATGCGGTGCAAATACACGGAGGTTATGGTTATACCCTGGAATATACTATCAATCGTTTATTTAGAGATGCAAAAGTTTTAGAAATAGGGGCAGGAACTTCTGAAGTAAGACGTATTTTAATTGCTGAAGATTTGATTAAAAGAGGTTTAAATTATGTTTGATTTTCAATAAATAAAATACTGACGATTTTAGGAGAATGCTATGCTTGACAATAGACCTTATTGGAATATGGAGATTGAGACCTTTTTTAACACTCCACAAATGAAAAAATTACAGCTTTATAAGCTTAAGGTTATGCTTCATCGTCTTTATGAAAATGCTCCTTTTCATAAAAAAAGATTTGACGAGGTAAATCTTAATATTGATAAAATAAAATCTCTTGAAGATTTTTTTCGCACGGTTCCTGTTTACGATAAACAGGAATATAGAAAACATGCAGATGCCTGTGGTGGTGATCTAATAAAACTTATGGATAATGAAATGCCCATAAGTGTTGATGACCTTGTTTTAATAAACAGTACAACAGGAACATCAGGAGAACCTACTCCATACCCTCTTGCTCCAAAAGATATTTACGGTGTTTGGGGAGAGGTTGTGGCAGGACGCGGTGCATGGAGAGCCGGATTGAGAAAAAAAGATCGTCTGTTATTTTGTTTTGCACTTTCTATGGTAATAGCTGGAACAGGTTCACTTATTCCTTTTCAAAAAATTGGTACAACTGTTATACCTGTTGGAGCTGAATCAGGCACAGACAGAATGCTCCAGATGGCAAAAGCTTTTCAGCCTACAGCATTTATGGGCACTCCTTCTCTCGCATCTTACTTACTTGAAAAAGGTTCTCAAATGGATTTAAATTATGTTTTTTTAGGAGGAGAACCAGGAGCCGGTGTTTTTGAAATAAGAAATAAACTTGAAAAAGGTTTTAATGCAAAAGTTTTTGATTGTGGAGCTGGATATGGGTTTTCCTGTGACCATCCAACATATCAGGGAATGCATTGGCTTGCCGATGATTTATGTATCTATGAACTTGTTGATCCAAAAACACGGGAGACTATACCTTTGGAAGATGGTGCAAGGGGAGAGGCTGTTTTTACTAATATAGAAGGTGATGGATGGGTGTGGGTTCGTACAAGTCTTGGAGATATACATGAAGTTACTATGTCTCCATGCCCTTGTGGAAAAACAGGGTTTAGGTATAAAATTGTTGGTAGAACAGATGATATGCTCAAAGTAAAAGGTGTTATTGTTTATCCAACAGCTATCGAAGGTTTACTGGAGAATTTTACTCCGGAGGTTTCTGGTGCTTTCCGCATAGTGCTTACAGAAAAGCCACCTTTAGTAAATCCACCTCTTAAAATTAAAGTCGAACGTGGTAAAGATTTTCCAGAAGAAAAACTTAATATTTTAGAAGATAAATTACTATCTGCTTTTCACACAAAACTTAAAATAAGGCCAAGTATTATCTGGCAAAAACCAGGTGAATTGGAAAGATCAACATATAAAGGTGCTAAATTTGAAAAATTATATAAAGAATAATTTTTTTTTAAAAATAACCATTTTTATTTTTAAAATATTCAACATAAAATCCTAATATCTTTTAAGGAAGATAAATATGAAAAACAAAGTAGCTATAGTTAGCTGTGGTATTATAAAATATGAAGGTCAAAACGAACTTGGCATGTGGAACGATGAAGCAACATTTAAGGTTTCAAAAATGGCTCTTGATAATGTTGGTGCAGAAAAAGATGATCTTGATTTTGTGGTAATTTCAACAATGGATGGACTGGATGGAATTACAATAAGTAACGGACTTTTGGCTCCTGCTGCCGGGGCTTATAACAAATCGTCTGTTAGAATAGAGACAACCGGGGTTCACTGTATATTTTCTGCTGTTGCAGATATATTATCCGGTAATTCAAACCTTGTTATGGTTGCATCATCAGACACCCTTGAAATGGATTTTGGCTATGTAACAAACTTTAATCAGGATGTATATTTTAGAGGACCTGTTGGTTTTAATGCATCTCAAAGTTACGGGATGCTTGCCATGGATTATTTAAAAAAACATAATATAGATGAAAAAGATTATGCTCGTATTGCAAATAAAAATTATCTTGCTGGAGCAGTTAATCCCTATGCCCATATAAATAAAAAATATTCAACTGAAGAAATTATGGCATCTCCATATGTAAACTGGCCATTAAGATCTCTTGAAATAGGAAAAATATCAAATGGAGCTGTTGCTTGTCTTATTGCATCAGAAGAAAAAGCAAAAGAGCTTACAGATAATCCTGTCTGGATTTCAGGAATTGGACTTACTTCCAGTCAGTATCTTGGAAGCTGGAAAGAATTATCTGATATGAAAGCAATAAAAAAAGCCTGCAAAAAAGCATCTGACATGGCAGGAATAAAAGATTTGAAAAAAGAGATTGATCTTATGGAGATAACAGCTCCATTTGCACCTTTTGAACTCATAGCAATGGAATCACTGGGATTTTGTGAAGAAGGCAAAGCTGTTGATATGCTTAATAATGGAGACACCTCTATAGGTGGAACTCTTCCTGTAAATCTTTCAGGCGGAGGACTCTGTACTAATGCTCCCAACAGCGGCGGTCTTTTCAGGGTAGTACAGGCAGTAAAACAGCTTAATAACGAGCTTGACGGTGTAAATACAGAAAATATGGAAAAAGCTCTTGTACATGACAGTGATATGTTTATAGGAGCTGTAGGTGGAGTATCGCATGGTGTTTTGATGCTTGAAAAGGGAGAGTAACAGGCAATTTCATACCCTTTATGTCTTATCCATATAGAAGGAGAAAAAAAAGAATGAGTAATAATGTAATAAAAAAAGAGTGGCGGTTTAATTTTGATTTTAGTGTTGCATCAGGAGAAACATATGGCAGATTTTTTAAAGGACTTAACGATAAAAAAATTATAGGAAACATATGTAATAACAGAACCTTTTATCCACCTAAACCTTTTTGTGATAAAACACTAAAACCTCCTGATGCGTGGCTTGAATGTGATGGAGCAGGAATAGTTGAAGCGTTTACAATATGTTGTGAAAAATCAAATGGTGTAAAATTTTCCAAAACAGATAAAAAGCCTGATGTTCCTTATGTACTCGGTGTAATAAAAATCAAAGATTCAGAACACTGTATAATTCATTTTATTTCAGGGTTTGAAACCAAAGATGTAAGTGAAATTGCTGATAAAATAGAAATTGGTATGAAAGTTAAACCTGTATGGGCAACAAAAAGAGAAGGTGAAATCTTGGATATAGAATATTTTGAACCGGTAATATAAGGAGAGAAAACAGTATGCAGGATATCAGTTATAATAAACGATTTGAATATAATTGGGATGTTCCTTTTAAAGTAACATTGGGAGAATCTTATTTTAGATTTTTAGACGGTCTTAAAAACAAAAAAATATTAGGGAATATTTGCCCAAAATGCAATGGCCTTCATGTACCTGCAAGACCTTTTTGCGATAAATGTCTCGTAGAAATTACAAAATGGTACGAAACAAGTGGTATTGTGACTATTGAATCATTTAGTGTTACATATGTAAAATTTTTAGGACTTCCAGATCCCCCACATATAACAGGAATTGTCAGGGCTGAAAATGCTGTCACATCTTTTCTTCATCAAATAGGAGGAATTCCTTATGATGAACCCAAAGAGCTTGATGAGAAAACAAAAATTGGAATGAAATTAAAACCTGTTTGGGCAGAAAAAAGAATAGGTGATATTCAGGATATCCTTTATTTTACACCTGTTGATGCTTAAAAATGGAGACTTTTAAATGGATAGAAAAGTAGCAGTTGTCGGTGTAGGCAATACAAGCTATACCAGTGCAAAACGTGAAACAAGAGAGCGTACAGAGGTAAGTGCTGATTGTATAAAAGCAGGATTTGATTTTGTTGGAAAAGGGTTATCAATGGATGATGTTGATTCCATTTTTTATGCAAGCGTAGATGCTTTTGAAGGGGTTCAACGACCGGACAGAAGTATGGATTGTCTGGGCCAAAGTCTAAATAAAGCAACTTTTTTTGTGCATACAGGAGGAACTGCAGGAGGCAGTGCTTTTAAAGAAGCCTATCATTCTGTAAAATCCGGTTTATGTGATATTGTAATTGCATTGGGAGCAAGTACAACGAGTGCAACAGTAGAAGCTCAGCAAATTTTAAACAGTGCCTCCCCTCCCTTGATTGAAAAACCATTCGGGGCAGGAGCCATCCACATGGCTGGATATTATTTAATGCGTTATAAAGCAGACTATAATATTACAGCTGAAGATTTTGCGATGGTTGCAGCAAAAAGTCACAAGCATGCCGTAAATAATCCATATGCACATATACGAAAAGGTTTTACAGTTGAAGAGATACTGGCATCTCCTATGGTATGTTCACCTATCCATCTTTATGAGATTTGTCCTGTATCAGCCGGTGCAACATGTGTTATTATGGCAAGTGAAGAAAAAGCAAAAGAACTTTCAGATACTCCCGTATGGATTAAGGCAATAGATAGCATTTCAAATACTTTTCTTGCAGGATACCGACCTTTTACCTCATTTTACAAACTCGAAATATTAGCAAAACGAGTTTATGAAAAAGCAGGAATTAAAAATCCATTAGAAGATATTGATTATGCAGAGCTGTTTAATCCTTTTGCCGGATTTGAACTTTTAGAATATGAGGCACTTGGTTTTTGTGATAAAGGAGATGCTCCTAAGCTTGTCCGTGATGGGATAACAGACTATGGAGGAAAACTTCCCTGTACTTTATCCGGAGGGACATTGTGCACAAACTCAGGGATTTCAGCATCAATGAGCAGACATGCTGAAACTGTACTCCAGTTAATGGGGAAAGTTGAAGGTGGAAGACAGGTAAAAAATGCAAAAACCGGTATTGCTCATTCATGGGGAGGTAATATGGGACAGTTTCATACTCTTTGTGTTTTATCTGTATAAAAAAATAACAAATATGGGCTTAGCTTTAACATCTGATGGTCAATGTTATGATCAACCCATAAATATAGATCAATTTTTTTTAAAAAATTGAGGATACTATGCGAAAATATGTTAATTTAAAATTTGATAATGGCCTTGCTGTAATAAGAATAGACAATCCTCCTGTAAATGCTTTAAGCCAAAAAGCATGTAAAGAATTAATTGAAGTTATTAATGAAATTGACTCTTTTGAATCACAAGATGAAACTTTTGACAAAAAAAAAATTGAAGTTGTGATTATATCTGCTGCCGATAACAATAATGTTTTTATAGCCGGAGCAGATATTAATATGTTTCTTGATTTAAAAACAAAAAAAGATGGTGAAAACATGGCAGATTTTTGCCATGGAGTAATAGATCCTATTGCAAATATAAAAGTCCCTGTTATTTGTGCTGTTAATGGTCTTGCATTAGGAGGAGGAACAGAAGTAGCACTTGCAAGTGATATCAGAGTTGCATCTGAAAATGCAAAATTAGGACTTACAGAAGTACAGTTGGGTGTAATACCAGGTGGAGGCGGAACCCAGCGTTTATCACGACTGGTTGGTCCTGGAAAAGCAAAGGACATAATTTTTACCGGAAGAAAAGTAGGTGCTGCCGAGGCATATCAAATAGGTTTGGTAGACAGAATTGTGAAAAAAGGAGAAGCTTTTAATGAAGCTTTGAAAATAGCCGGCATGATTTTGAAAAACTCACCTGCTGCTGTAAAAAACGCTAAAATGGCTATAGATAAAGGGCTTGATCTAAGCCTTGAAAAAGGGTTGGAAATTGAAAAAAAAGCACTTGGTCTTGCTTGTGAAAGTGGCGAACAGATAGAAGGAGCCAAAGCTTTTTTAGAAAAAAGAAAACCAAAATATCTTTAAAGAATTACACACTATAACTTTTTGAGATTTATTGTAAAATATGAATAATATATCATACGTAGAATCAGACAAAAACATATCAACAGAACCTGTTTTTTTAAAAGGGGTTTTTAATGTTAAGCTTAAACCGGGTAAACCAAAATCTGAAAATGGAGATTCTTATCTAATTAATTTAAAAAGAAAGATTTTTGCTGTGGCAGATAGCACAGAATGGGATCCTTTTGTGGCGATAAGTTTTTTAAAAGAGTTTAATTTCAAAGCAGAAGAGATATTTAGCAGTTATCCTGATATTGTTTCCATGCCTGATTCTACAGATTTTTATAAGAAATTACTTGTTGAGAGTACAAACGAAATAATTAAACAGGTTACCTACCCTTCATCATCAACTTTCACATGTATTGCATTTGTTCCTTCAGATAAAATTAAAATTGGCCTGGTTCTTCATTCAGGGGACAGCTGTTTATTTAAAGCAGATATAAAAACATGCGAGATAAAACAGATTACAGATACAAATCTTAATCTTATTGGTCGTTTAAATAGATTATCTCAGGTTAAATTAACTGAATATGATGAAAATACAAGATTTATAATCTGTACTGATGGGATTTATGAATTATCAAGGACAAATGGGAAAATGCCTCTTGATAAAATTTTATCATTAAATATCAAAAATACGGATTTTGATAATATCACAAATAGCCTTATTGGTGAAAAAGGTAAAAACATTGAATTTCAGGATGATACTACTTTACTTGTTGTTAATCCAAATAATCTTTCAGATGAAATTAAACCGCATATTTATATAAAGGGTGGACCTAATTTTTTTTTATAAACACCCATAAAAATTCGTTTTGTAATAATTCTGGTAGGAGGTAAAAATGTCAGAGGAGATAAAAAAAACTCCTGAAGAAATTTTAATTGAAGCATGCAATATGATTGGAAAAGAGACAGCACCTGTCAAAGCTCCTTATCCTGTAGCTCATGAAACTATAAGGCGTTATTGCATGATGGTTGAAGATGAAAACCCTCTGTTTCTTGATCCGGTTTATGGGAAAAACACAAAATATGGGAAAAATCTTTATCCACCATTTGCAGCTTTTGGAATAATGAATCATGGATCTCCAAAAATGATTGCAA
>DAOWNP010000125.1 GCA_030642545.1 Desulfobacteraceae bacterium
ATCTGAAAACTCAAAAGCAGAAGGAATAGCTGGCTCTTTTGATGTTTTTGTGATTTTAGATCGGGCAAAGATGACCTGAATCTATTATGTATAATTGCGTAAGTTGTTTTGTCCACGTTCCTAAGCATATGGTGAAATTTGAAAAACTTACAGAAACAAAATTTTTATTTTTTTAGGAGTAAATTTTTATAAGTGTGATTTTGAAATATTTTGTACAGATAACAAGCTATAAACATTGTTTATCTCTATAGTCTAAGTTTATGGTAGCAATTATTGTTAAAATTATACTTGACAGGTGGATTTATTGACAATAGAATGAGCAAATAAATTTATTGTAAATGATAAGTATGTTGTCAATCGTATGTTTAATAAGGAACTGTTGTTTATTAATAAAAATAGAATTAGTTTATTAAACCGGTTAAAAAAAAAGATTTTAAATTCAGGGGGTTGTTGTGAAGAGTAAAGGAACTTTTTTTCAAAAAGTAATGTTAATGATTTTTGTATATGGCTGTCTAATTAATACAGCATGGGCAGATGGACAAAAGACAGTGATAAAACTTGCCTGTCTCGCACAAAAAGGTGTATCTGCAATGAGTTATCTTGACGAAACTGCTTTTCCTGGATTTACAAATGCTACTGATGGGGAGGTTGTTTTTGATATATACTGGGGTGGTCTTATGGGTGATGAAGAGGATTATATTTCAAAAATGCGTACAGGTCAGCTTCAGGGAGCACTGCTTAGTGGTTCAGGTGGTGTGACAAGTTCAGTTTGTCCTGATCTGTCTGTTGTAGAGCTTCCATTCCTTTTTAATGAGTGGGCATGGGATGAAGTAGATTATGTAATGGATAAAATAAGGCCTCATTTATTTAAAGAAGCTGAAAAAAAGGGATTTAAGCTTTTACTGATTTCAAATGTTGATTTTGACCAGATCTATTCCACTAAGCATAATATAGCAAGCATGGAGGATATAAGAGGTGCTAAAATGCTGACATGGTTTGGACCTCTTGAAAACAAAATGCTTAAGGCTATTGGTGTGTCTGCAATTCCGGTAAATGTACCTGAAGTTGTTTCATCAATGAAAACAGGAATATGTAACATGGCAATAGCTCCTTCCATGTGGTGGGTAGGAGCACAGCTTTATACTGATACAAAATATGTAAATCCGCTTCCAATTAGATATGTTCCTGGGTTAGTAGTATGGTCTATGGATGTATGGAACAAGATCTCTGAAAAAAACAAAAAAAACATAAATGTTGCAGGTGTGGAATATGAAAGGGGATTTAAAAAAAAAATAAAAGAGTCTAATGAGAAAGCATATAATGCAATGCTGAGATATGGCATAAAAGAGGTAAAGGTATCACCTGAAGAGCTTGTCCGTTTAAAAAAGGCTACAAGGCCTGTGTGGGACGAGCTTGCTGGTAAAGTTTATTCTCGTGAAATTTTAGATGAGGTGATAGGGCTGCTTGAGAATTATAGGAAAAACAAGAAAAACGTAGCAGAAGTCAAAAGTACAGGTGAAAATAAAAAAGATAGTTAATTTTTTAATATTATCTCTGCAAAATTTATCGTTCTTTTCTTAAATGTCGGAATGACGATAAATTTGCAGGTAATGAATGTGGGCAAAACACTTTTTGTCTGTTCATCTTTCATGTTGTTCAAATAGCTATATAGCTCACCATGCATGTCGTATCCTAACCTTGAAGAAGAACTAAAGTTTTAGTGCGTGATATGGGTATATTCTTTTTTTTCCCACTTCCCTTAATTCGTAACATTCCTAAACCGCACTATTCTACATTAATCATGGTTCTGTTTTTATTTTTTTATCTGATTTTGTAACAGTTTGTTTTGCATCAAATTTATTTTCACCGCTATAAATTAAGTTTTAATCATGTAGATTATTGATGGATTTTGCTTGACAATAAATTTATTGTTATATAAAAATAGTTTAATTTTGATTAAAATCATTTTTTTTTAAAATTATAATTATGTTTACTAATTTAATAAACATATCATAATGTTATTATCTGTGGTAATTTTTGTGTTTTTGCAATAAACAGTGTTATTTAAAAGTAACAAATCTTTTTAGAGAAATTAAATAAAGGAGGTGTTATGAAAAGCAGGAGCTTTTTTTCAAAGAGGGTGCTTAACTTTTTTTTCACATGGAGATTTGATTAATCAATACAGGTATTTTTTTTTGGTCAAAAAAGTTTATATCTGCCGCAGGTTTTACCTGTGTAAATTTTTTATATCTAATGTTTTTAAATATTCTACATAAAGATACCCGTTGAATATGGTTAGATCAGCAGATAATAAAAATAAATTATAAGAAGTTATAGTTTTTTTTAACAGTATTCGGAGATTTTTCAGATGTTTTCAATAATAAAAAAGATAAGTTCCTTTTTGTTTTCAATAATAAAAAAAATAAATTCCTACCTGGTTTCAGCGGAAAAAATTTTGCTTTGTACGATGGTTTTTGTTTTACTGTTTTTGTCCTTTGGGCAGGTTGTTTTGAGGAACCTGTTTGATTTCGGTTATATCTGGGTTGATCAGATAATAAAATTTCAGGTTATGTGGCTCTGTTTTATTGGTGCTGCACTGGCATCAGAATATAATGCTCACTTATGCATTGATCTGTTTTTGTCTACAGCTACAGGAAAGTTTAAAAGATTTTTGCAGTTTTCTTCAAATCTAACCCTTGGGTTTGTTTGTTGTTTTTTTATTTATGCCAGTATGGATTCAGTTTTACTTATTAAAAAAGCAGGTATTTCAAATGCTGTTCCAGGCGTTCAGGATTGGGTTATCAGGGCAATAATACCATATTTTTTCGCAGTTACGTTTTTGAGAGTAATCATAAAAATTTTTGAAAAAAATGAAGAGAGTGAGTTAACAGAGAGTTTAGAATAGGCAGCAATTATTAAAATTTACTGCCTCTGTTTTTTATTTAAATAGAGAGTAATACAAGAGGAAATATACTGGAAATGGAAATTATACTGATAGTATTAGTTGTCTTGTTTTTGGTTTTAGTGGGGACCCCGTTGTTTGCGGTTGTTGGCGGGGCAGCCATGTTTTGTTTTGCATTTATATCAGATATAAGAATGGCTGTTGTAATAGGTGAAATGTGGAAAATTGCAAATGCTCCTGGGATAGTGGCGATTCCTTTATTTGTTTTTGCAGGTTATATTTTTGCAGAAAGCAACACCTCGCAAAGGCTGGTTAATTTATCCCGTTCTATTTTAGGCTGGCTGCCGGGAGGACTTGGGATAGTTACTGTAATTGCCTGTACGATTTTTACTGCTATGACAGGAGCAAGCGGAATTACAATTGTTGCTATAGGCGGGCTTCTTATGCCGGCTCTTATGTCAGAAAATTATGGGGAAGATTTTTCACTGGGACTTGTTACATCAGGTGGAACTATAGGCGTTTTATTTATACCAAGTCTTCCTATTATTATTTATGGTCTTATAGGGCGTGCAGATATATCTCAGTTGTTTACTGCAGGTATTATTCCAGGTCTCTTAATTGTTTTTATGTTATCGTTGTATTTAGGTTATTATGGGGTAAAAAACAAAACTCCTAAGATTCCTTTTTCATTTAAACAGTTGATGTCAGGTTTAAATGCTGCAAAGTGGGAATTACCTATTGTGGTTATTGTTATTGGAGGTATATATGGAGCTATAATAACTGTAGGTGAAGCTGCTACAGTTACTGCTGTATACGCTGTTATTATTGAATGTTTTGTTTACAGGGAGATCTCTATTTCCAAGCTGATTGATATCGTTTTGGAAAGTATGAAGATGGTTGGAGCTATTTTAATTATTATGGGGTGTGCTCTTGGTTTTACAAACTATCTTGTGGATCAGCATGTGCCTCAAACAATAATGGAAATTATGCAGCAGCATGTCTCTTCAAAGTTAGTATTTTTATTAGGTTTAAATGTATTTTTACTTGTAGTGGGCTGCCTGCTTGATGTCTTTTCGGCGATTATTGTGGTTGTTCCCTTGATTGTTCCGGTTGCTTTAAGTTATGGTATCGACCCTATTCATCTTGGAATAATATTTTTGACTAATCTTTCAGTCGGGTATCTTACTCCTCCTGTGGGTATGAATCTTTTTGTAGCAAGTTTAAGGTTTAAAGTTCCTATATTAAAGTTGTATGTTTATGTTCTTCCGTTTCTTTTGATTTTTTTATTGGCTCTTGTATTGGTTACATATGTTCCGTGGCTTAGTCTGTTTCTAATTGATCTTTTTGGGCAAAGACCACCATTGTTGGAATTGTAATAATAATAAATTAATTTAGGAGAAGAAAAAAATGGTGAAAAACCGGTTAAAAGTAAAAGTTTATGTATTTTCTTTCATGATATTTATGCTGGTCGGGTTTTGTGGATGTTCTGTACAGAAATTTGCAGTAAATCGTATTGCTCCTCATATTGATGATATAATAGAAAAATTTTTTGAAATAGATAATGCAAAATTGATTAAAGCTGGTATTGCAGGAGATGCATTGCTCATTACCGGTCTAACAGAGCTTTCACCTGAAAACCCCAGGCTTTTGGCCCAGTGTGCATTGCTTTATAGTGCATATGGATTATTTATTGAGCTTGATGACCCTGAGTATGCAACAGAACTTTATGGTATATCTTTAAAATATGGAATAAGGGGATTAAAACTTAATAAAAAGTTTCGTAAAGGTTATGAAAATGGTGAAAAAATAAACAAACTTGTAAAGCATCTCGGGAAAAAAGAAATAGATCATATGTTCTGGACAGGAGCAGCGTTAGGACTTGGTTTGCTTCTTAATCTGGATGATGATTTGAGGTTGTTTGATCTGCCTGATATGCTTGCTTTGTTTAATAAGGTGCTTGAGATTGATCCGGATTATTTTTTTGGTTTTGCTAAAACAATAAGTGCGGTGGTAAAATGTCTTACTCCTAAGTTTATAGATGCAACTGCAGGTCCTGATAATTCACTGCCTGTTTTTGATGAGGCAAATGCTGTTACAGGAGATAAGCTTTTTCTTGTAAATGTTTTTAAGGCAAGGTTTTATGCAACTGCAGTAAAAGATAAAGAACTTTACAAAAAATTATTAAATGATGTGCTTGCAACTCCTGTTGATAAATATCCGGAACTCACTCTGCTGAATGTTTTAGGTCATATTAAGGCAAAAGACTTTTTAGGAAAAATAGATAAGTATTTTATTTAAATTAAATTAAATTATTTGTAAGAATAGAGTATTTCATAAGAGATACCCTATTCTTTTTCAGTAGTGTCCAGTTAGGAAATTGCAGGAAGCAAAACAGGCAAAATAGACAAAATACGGAAAGTTTAATTGTTTTTTCCGCTATTGCCAATAAATTTTTTGTATTTTTAATTTTTCTTTTCCCAAATTTCGAAAATCCCTCCTGCCCCGCTCAAACAAACGCAATTTTTTTGCTGCGCTGCACTAAGAAATTCTAAAAAATTTATTCAATACGCTACAAAAACAATTAAACTTCCCTCTTGCAAGATTCTAACCGGACACTGCTGAGTTACCCCTGAATAATTCTGGTTATTTTAGGCTTATATTTTTCTTTTTCAGAAAGTTTGTTCCCTTTGAATTTTATGATAAAAAATGAAATAAAGAGAAACAAAAAGGCAAAAATTGCAGATATGGCAGACTGGTTCATACTGAAAATATCAGCAAGTTTCTGGCCCATGGCACCCCCTGCAATCATGCATAGGATGGGGAAAATATAAAGGAGAAATGTTGCTTTTAAAAGTGAGGATGTTTCAAAGCTTAAAACGATCCTGTCCCCTGTTTTTGCCCCAATTTCATTAATCGCTTCAACTTTTATTTCCTGAACATTTCCATCTGTGCCGCAAGAACCTCTTGCTGAACAGGCTGCTCAGGAACTGCTTTTAGTTGTCTTTACCCAGGCGGTTTTAAAGCCGGTTTTTATTACTACAGCTTCTTCTGTTGCCAAAATCAATCCTTTTTTCGGGTCTGGTTCTAAATTCGGCCATAGCTCAGTCCCGGTATTTAATGGCCGGCGTTATAACCAGACCCCTTTTTCCCCGAAGGGTTCATTCCCCAGACAGAGCCTGGGGAAGAGGGTTGAAAATTCAAAATCAGTTTATTGAACTTTTATAGCATATCAGCCCGCATTGAAGGCATCTTTTTGCTTCGGCCAGGGCTGTTTTTTCGTCAAATCCTTTTTCGAGCTCATCGCAGGTTTCCATATCTTCACATGGGGCTAAAGGCATTATCTGACGCGGCATTATTTCTACATTTTTAAGGGTATCAATGTTTTGAACCATGGAATCAGAAGTCAAAATTGTGTCAGGCACAGATAAAGGGAGTCCATTTATTACCATATGAATGGATGCAGCAGCACGTCTCCCTCCGTTTATAGCCTTTATTGCGGCACTGTAGTCGGTCTTGACATCCCCAGGAGCAAAAAAGCCTTTGCTTTCATCCAGGACAGAAGGCTTACAGGGCTCAACACCTTTCCATAGCAAAGAAGGACCGGTATTATCATCTATGTCTGTATTAATTCTGGTAAAAATTAACTCGGGGAAGCGGCCTGAAGAGAGTATAAGAGATTTTGTCTTTATTGTTTGTTTAGCAGATCCATCCAAACGGGTATACTCTAAGCTTGAAAGCTGGTCTTCTTCACCGGTGATTTCAGTTATTCCCGAATTAAATATAAATTTAATACCTTCCTCTTCAATGTTTTTAAGGTCGGATTTTTCTGTTTCAACCTGGTCCCTTGTTTCCCTGAATATAATAGTGATTTTTTTTGCGCCATTCTTTTTACAAAGCCTGGCAGCTTTAAAAGCAAGGTTTCCGCCTCCTGCAATTACAACGTCTGATCTCCATTGAAATTTACTGTTTTCAGCCCCTTTAAGGAAATCAATAAGAAGATAAATGCCTGGTACCGGCCCGGCAGTCTCTTTTGAATCTTGTAATAAACGGCTGTCCCATCCTCCAAAGGCTGTAAAAACAGCTTCGTAGCCATCGTTTAAAAGGGATTGCAGAGAAATATCTTTCCCCATCACTTTTTCAGTCTC
>DAOWNP010000359.1 GCA_030642545.1 Desulfobacteraceae bacterium
CAATAGAATTAATATTTTGATCAATAGAGTTAACATTTTGATCAATAGAGTTAAAAGTTTGTTTTAAAGTAATAAATTTATATGGATTAGCTATAACCTCTCCTGTATATAAAAAGAAAATTGTTAATGAAAAAAATAATATTTTTATCATAAAAAACACCTGACTTTTTTATTTTTATAAATGAATTTATTTAGATTGAGGATATAAGATTTTAAAGTATTGTATTTTAAAATTTAACTTTATATATAATAAATGAATTTATATAATAAATCAAATATAAAATAACTTAACGTTGTTCGATAAATTAAATAAAGTTTTTTAAATTTTAAAAGAAGGGTAATTTAATGGATCAGGTAATTTATAAACCAAAAAATAAAATAAGGGTTGTTTCGGCAACAGCTTTATTTGATGGGCATGATGCATCAATAAATATTATTCGCAGGGTTTTACAGGATAGTGGAGTTGAAGTGATACATTTAGGGCATAACTGTTCAGTTTTAGAAATTGTGGATGCTGCTATTCAGGAAGATGTTTGTGGAATTTGTGTTTCAAGTTATCAGGGTGGGCATATAGAATTTTTTAAATATATGATTGATCTGTTAAAAGAGAGAAAAGCAGATCATATAAGAATATTTGCAGGGGGAGGAGGCGTTATTGTTCCTGAAGAGATAAAAGAACTTGAGGAATATGGTATAGCTAAAATATATTCCCCAAAAGATGGTTCTGTAATGGGTTTTCAAGGTATGATAAATGATATGATCCGTAAAATGGATTTTTCAACAATATCAGATAGAAATATTACTTTGACAGATCTTACAACTGAGAAAAGAGGATCAATAGCTTATTTTATTTCATTTGCTGAACAAAAAAAAGAAAAATTTAATGAATTAAAATCTAAAGTATTAGAAAAAACAGATAATAAAGTAATACCTGTTATAGGGATAACAGGAACAGGAGGAGCAGGAAAATCATCTCTTTGTGATGAGATTATTCTTCGTATTATTTCATATATAAAAGATATTAAAATAGCAATTATAAGTATTGATCCTACAAAAAGAAAAAGCGGAGGTTCTCTTTTAGGAGATAGAATTCGTATGAATGCTATACATAATAAAAGGGTTTATATGCGCAGTATAGCAACCCGCAGGCATAATGCTGAAGTTCCAGATGTTTTATCAGATGCTCTTTTAGTTTTAAAAGCAGCAGGTTTTGATATGATAATAGTTGAAACAGCAGGAATAGGTCAGGGAGATTCAAGTATTATAGATAATGCTGATATCTCTATGTATGTTATGACCAGTGAATTTGGTGCAGCATCACAACTTGAAAAAATAGATATGTTAGATTATGCTGATATTGTTGTTATAAATAAATTTGAAAAACAAGGCAGCGAAGATGCATTTCGTGATGTAAGCAAGCAGGTTCAGAGAAATAAAAAAGAGTGGAGTAAGTCAATTTCCGATATGGATGTTTACGGAACCATAGCATCAAAATTTAATGATGAAGGTGTTTCTTCTCTATATCAGGGTTTACTTGAAAAAATAGAGGAAAAAACAGGAGTAATATTTAAATCTGAAATGGAAAAAATTGAAACAAAGGTTTCAACAGAAAGATCAATAATAATTCCTAAAAAAAGACTCCTCTATTTATCAGAAATAGCAGATATAGTTAGAAAATATCATAAATATACTAAAAAACAGGCAGTGCAGCTAACAAGTTTATGGCATGTAAAAGAAACAATAAAGATGATGAAAGATAGTGAAAACCATGATAAAAACACTGTTTCTTATTTAAATAGTATAGCAGAGAAAAAAGTAAATCTTATTGAAAAAGAATCTTTTGAAATAGTATTTGACTGGAAAAATATAAAAAAAGCATATTTGCAGGATGAATATGTTTATAAAATAAGAGACAAAGAATATAGAGTTCCTTTATATTCAAGATCATTATCTAATTCAAAAATATCTAAAATAGCAATTCCAAAATTTAAAGATCCTGGAGAAATATACAGATGGAGAAGAAAAGAGAATATTCCTGGTCATTTCCCTTTTACAGCCGGTGTTTTTGATTTTAAAAGAGCAGATGAAGATCCAACACGTATGTTTGCAGGAGAGGGAGATCCTGATCGTACTAATAGAAGATTTAAACTCCTTTCAAAAAACACAACTGCAAAACGACTCTCTACAGCATTTGATTCAGTAACATTATATGGTTGTGATCCTGATAAAAGATTAGATATTTATGGTAAAATTGGTAATTCAGGAGTAAGTGTTTGTTCTATTGAAGATGTAAAAAGGCTGTATGATGGATTTGAGTTATGTTCATCTAATACATCTGTATCTATGACTATAAATGGACCTGCTCCTCCTGTTTTAGCTATGTTTTTAAATGTTGCCATTGATCAGCAAATAGAAAAATTTTTTGCAGAAAACAGTAGAAAACCTAATAAAATTGAAACAGAACAGATACGGAAAAAAACCTTACAAAATATTCGTGGAACAGTTCAGGCTGATATATTAAAGGAAGATCAGGGTCAAAA
>DAOWNP010000334.1 GCA_030642545.1 Desulfobacteraceae bacterium
GTTTTTGAGTGCTTTGGAGAAGGTTTTGAAATTTTTAAAACCCATTCAAAAACTCCAAAACTTCAATCAGGCAGAATGCTTCTTTTAGATGAAGTAACAAAATTTGATCCAAAAGGCGGGCCATGGAAAAGAGGTTATCTAAGGGTTGATAACAGAGTTCCTTCTGATGCATGGTATCTTGTATGTCATTTCAAAAATGATCCATGTATGCCTGGAACCCTGATGGCTGATGCGTGTTTACAGACCATGGCATTTTATATAGCAGCTATGGGGTATACGAAAGGCAAAGATGGTTGGCGTTTTGACCCTGTACCTGATGAAGTTATTAGTATTAAATGCAGGGGGCAGATAACACCTGAGAGTGATCATCTGATTTATGAAACTTTTATTGAAGAGTTTGAAATAGTTGATGGTCTGTATCCGACTGTTTACGCAGATGTTCTTGCTACTTGTGATGGGCGTAAAATACTTCATGTACGCAGGATGGGACTGCGTCTTGTACCTGACTGGCCTCTTGATTGCTGGCCGCATCTTCTTGATGATTATAAAGAGACAAGAACTGTAGCAAAAATTGAAAACATGGAGTTTGGTTATAAATCTCTTCTTGCCTGTGCATTTGGAAAACCTTCAGATGCATTTGGGGAACCTGGAAAAGAATATGACAATGGCAGGCATATATCAAGATTGCCTGGTCCTCCTTACCACTTTATGACCCGTATAAGTAAAATTGATGCAACACCTAAAGCAATGAAAAAGGCTGAAAAAATAGAGGCTGAATACGATGTTCCTTCAGATGCATGGTATTTTGATAAAAATGGCAATAAAACCATGCCTTTTTGTGTATTGATGGAAGTGGCTCTGCAGCCTTGCGGATGGCTTGCTGTATTTGAAGGTGTATTTGAACTTGTTGGTCCAGAATCAGAAACCTCTCTTTATTTCAGAAATCTTGATGGGACAGGAACGGTTCTAAAAGAGGTTATGCCGGATGTTGGGACAATAACCACCAAAACAAGAATAGTAAATATTGCACGTATTGCCGGAGTAATTCTAATCCGTTTTGAAGTTGAATGTTTTGCAAAAAATGAGTTGATTTATAAAATGGATACAGGGTTTGGATTTTTTGCAGAAAAGGATCTCGCTGTGCAGGTTGGTCTAAAGGTAAATAAAGAAGAGATAGCATGGCTTGATACCTCAAATGAATTTATGGTTGATTTAACAGTACGACCTGAAAGATATTATGAAGACTCACTGAAAATGCCTGATGAAATGCTACTTATGATAGATAAGGTAACCGGCTATTGGAAAGATGGTGGAATTCAAGGTCTTGGTCTTATAAGAGCAGAAAAAAGAGTTGATCTTGATGAATGGTTTTTTAAATCACATTTTTTTCATGATCCTGTACAACCGGGTTCTCTTGGTGTAGAAGCTATTGTTCAGCTGCTGCAATTTTATATGATTCATGAAAAGATGGATGAAAAAATAGAAAATCCTCGTTTTGAACCAATTGCAATAGGTAATTCTGTAACTTGGAGTTACAGAGGTCAGGTAACTCCTGATAAAAAACGGATCTCTGTAGAACTACATATAATTGAAAAAGGGAGTGATGAAAAAGGAGCATATGTTATAAGTGAAGGTTTTTTATGGGCAGATAATTTGCGTATCTTTAATGTAAAAAATCTTAGAATGAATATTGTTTCAGGAGGATCATACGCTCCAGATAGTAAAAAACCAGAGAAAAAAAAAACAGCAGAAAAAAAAACTAAAAAATCTGAGCTCACACTTATACAGGAAAAAGTTGCAAAATTAACTGGAACTCTTCCGGGAAATGTAACTTTTTCAGAAGATTTTACTACAGCAGTGAGCAGCAGTGCCCCACTTTCTCTTTATCCTGTTATTAGTGTAAAGGATAAAAAAGGGAATAAGAGCGTAGATACAGGAGCACCTTATTTAGATTTTGACAGTATGCTGGCTTATAGCCGCAAAAAATGGAATGTGGGACCATGGATTGGAGAACAGCTTGCAAGTGGTCTTTACAGGCAGTTTGTTAATCGGGTAATAGTAAAAGACCCAGAAGCCTTTGAAGATGTAAAAGGACGAAGTCTTCTTTACCTTGGAAATCATCAGGTTCAGGTGGAATCTTTACTGCTGGCTATGATAGTAAATTTTCTTACACAAAGAAGGACATCTGTAATAGCGAACTCACTACATCAAACCCGATGGGTAGGACCATTGGATGAAATGATTTATAATTATCCTGGAGTTACTTATCCTAAAACAATTGTATATTTTAATCAGACAGACAGAAAATCCATGTTTGATATTTTAGATGATTTTAAAACACAGATAAAAAAAGATGGTATATCTGTATTTTTACATACTGAAGGCAAATTAAGTCTTAGCTGTCGTAAACCAGTAAAAATACTTAGCTCTGTTTTTCTTGATCTTGCTATTGACTTAAACCTGCCTATCGTACCGATTAAGCTTGCTGGAGGACTTCCTGAAAAAGAGATGGATGTTCCCCTTGACTTTCCTGTTGATTATTGCAAACAGGACTATTATATAGGAAAACCGGTTTTACCTGAAGAGCTGGTAAAACTCCCATATGCAGAAAGAAGAAAAACAGTTCTTCAAGCTATAAATGATCTTGGTCCTTCATATAAAACAGAGACTCCTAATGCTCCTGATCATGAATTTAGAAAAGATGTTCAATCATGGATTCACGAAAAGGGAGTTAGTGAAGTACAGGCTGTTTTATTTAAAGTTCTTGAAAGAGTACAGGAAAAAGCAGATGACACAAAACTTTTTGTAAAAAGAGCTTATGGTGAA
>DAOWNP010000041.1 GCA_030642545.1 Desulfobacteraceae bacterium
AATATAAATACCACCTTAAAAAACAAAATTATTTTCATAATCAGATGTATGGATTTAAATCAGGTATAGTTATTGCGTTAATTTTATAGATATTATAGATATTATAGATAAAATCAATTTAGGATTTTAAAAAACAAAAAGGAGTTGATCTCATGGATAAAATATCTCAGATTAATGCATATACAACCATTACACAACAAAAACAAAACAAGCAACCTGATACAACCCAATTTTCACAAAATTTAGATCAAGCTGTAAAAAAACAAGCCTCCAGTACAAACGCTTCAGGCAGCTATACTCAAAAAACCTTAAATGAAATAACCTCTATAAATTTTAACCCTGTCTCTTTTTCCGAAACTTCTTTTTCAGCTTTTAACAAAGCAGAAAAACTTTTAAAAATATTTGAAGATTTTACAAAAGATATTAACAAACCTGAAAAAAACTTAAAAGAATTAGAACCTCTCATTTCTCTTATAAAACAACAGGCAGATGAATTAATAAATGAAAACAAATTAATAAAAGACAACAATCTAAACAAATTTGCCAATGAATTTGCTGTTAAAGCGAATGTTGAATATATCAAATTTATGCGTGGTGATTATATCTAACACTTTACCATGACTTACGAACCTTAACACCTTTATTATCAAGATAATTCTTTATATCAGAAATTGTATAATTATCATAGTGAACCATTGAAGCAATAAGTGCAGCATCTGCTGTGCCTTTTGTAAGAACCTGATATAAATGCTCCGGCATGCCGGCTCCTCCTGATGCAATAACAGGAATATTCACACTGTTAGATATAAGCGAAGTCAGATTAATCTCATATCCATCACAGGTTCCATCAGCATCAATAGAATTCAGGCAAATCTCTCCTGCTCCAAGATCCTGTCCTTTTAATGCCCATTCCAATGCATCAATCCCCATATATGTTCTTCCTCCATTTATAACTATCTCATACCCTGAAGGAATATTTTCTTTTTCTCCTACAAATTTTACATCCATACCAAGCACTATGCACTGACTGCCAAAAGCCTTGGCACCAGATGAAATTATTTCCGGGGTTTTAACTGCTGCTGAATTGACACTGACTTTTTCAGCACCTGCAAGTAAGACAGCTCTCATATCATCTATGGTTCTGATGCCTCCACCAACAGAAAAAGGAATAAAAATTGTCTCAGCAACACGCCTGACAACATCAATCATAATATCCCTTTTTTCATGTGATGCTGTAATATCATAAAATACAATCTCATCAGCTCCAGCTTCATAATAAAACCTTGCCATTTCAACAGGATCACCAATATCCACATTATTTTGAAATTTTATTCCTTTTGTTGTTCTTCCCTCACGAACATCAAGACATGGTATAATACGTTTACTTAACATGGATTCCACCTGCAAAAATTTTTTAAAATTCCAAGACCCGGCCTGCCGCTTTTTTCAAGATGAAACTGAGTTGCTATAAGATTTTTATATGCAATAACAGACGCAAAATCAATCCCATAATCTGTAACTCCTAAAACATGATTTAAATTATCAGGTACAGGATAAAACCCATGAACAAAATAAAACTCATCTTTTTCCTGCATATCGTCAAAAACAGGATGTTTTCTGGAAAGCATTACTCGATTCCAACCCATATGAGGAATTTTTATACAAATATCATCTGAAATATGAAGTTCTTTGGTAAATGCTTTAACCGTACCATTTATAATTTTAAGACAATGGGTATTATTTTCCTGACTAAAACCCATAATAACCTGTGTACCGAGACATATACCCAAAACAGGCCTGCCTGAATTAAAAAACTCAATTATCGCTTTATCAAGCCCCATCCGCTTTAAGCTCTTCATAGCAGTACCAGCTGCTCCCACCCCAGGGAAAATTATTCTGTCAGCACGGCAAATAACATCTATGTCATTTGTTACAATACAATCAAAACCTATAAAAGAGACAGCCCTTTTAACACTTGCAAGATTTCCGGCTTCATAATCTATTATTGCTATCACACTTAAACCTCAAATTTACAAAAAAGTTATTTTATCCACGTTCCTTATTCCTTAGCCTTTTCCCATAATTTTTCAAACTCAGAAAAAGATGTCTCAAAAACACTGCCTCCTCTTTTTGAAATCTCTTTTTCCATAAATTTAAAACGGCTCTCAAATTTATTAATAGAATCAGTTAACGCATCTTCAGGATGAAAACGCATAAAACGAGCTACATTGGTTAATGTGAAAATAACATCTCCAAATTCCATTTTAGCACTGTTTTTATCCTGACTTTTTATAGCTGTTTTAAATTCTGCCCACTCCTCATCAACCTTATCCATAACAGATAAAAGATCATCCCAGTCAAATCCGGTCTTGGCAGCTCTTTTTGAAACAGCATAAGCTCTAACGAGAGCAGGCGTTGCTGATGGTACAGAATCCAAAATAGAATCAGCATTAATATTTCCTTTTTCCATGCTCTTAATCTTATCCCAGTTTTTTTTCACTTCAGAAACGCTGTTTACCTTAACATTAGAAAAAACATGGGGATGCCGTCTTATCATTTTATCAATATTGGTTTTTGCCACATCACTTATATCAAACTTTCCTTTTTCTTCATATAACCTGAGAATAAACAGGACAAGAAAAAGAAGATCTCCCAGCTCTTCACAAACGTTTGTTGTATCTTTTGCTTTTATAGCATCTACCAGCTCATAGACCTCTTCAATAAGATATACCCACATTGTATCAGGTGTTTGTTTCTGATCCCAGGGGCAACCACCCTCCCCCCTTAATTTTATAATGACATCAACAATATCGCCTATAGAGTCAGCTGCATTCTTTTTACAGGAATCAGACAATTTTCTTTTTATTTGTAATTTTTCCAAGCCTTTTTTACCCCATCAATATTTGTATTAAATTTTTTTTTCATATCATCAGGAATCACCTCAGACAATTTAGCTGAAATTACCACAAGATGTGGAGAAACAGTAGATTGTTTAATAAGCATTGATTTTTTACTTAAAAATGAAGTAAGTACCATAAGTAAAATACTTGCTATAAGAACTCCTTTTATCACGCCAAAACCTGCACCAAGCAAACGATCAACCCAACCGAGAAAAACAATCTTAAATAAAAACCTGATTAAAACGCCAACAAGACTTATAACAATATAAATTAGACAGAATATAATAATAAAACTTATTATATTCTGATAAGATGACTCTTTTATCCATTTAGAAAGATATATAGCAACATGGCTGTAATACGTATATGCTGCGTAAAACCCTCCAAAAACTCCTACTATCGAAGAAACTTCTTTTATAAGCCCTCGAAAGCCACCCCTTATAAGACAAAAAAGCACTATGACGAAAATTGATATATCTAAAATATTCATTTTTATTTTATTTACCTGTTATTAAGAAACTATTTTAAAAATTTAAATCAAAAAAAAATACCTCTTGCTTTTAGGAAAAAAGAAAAAATATAATATACTTATATTTTTTTCCTCTGTAAATATAAATTTTTTTTCTACCCTTATAAAGGTTATTTAGTTTTAAAAATGAAAACAGATAATGATAAAATAATAAAACTTAATTTTTCAAATACAAACTTGGCAAAAGATCTTTTTGGAGAATATAATAAAAACCTTATAACTATATCAAACTCTTTAAAAATAGAAATAGAAACAAGAGGTACAGATGTAATAATTAAGGGTGATCCAATAACAGCATCCCTTGTAAAAAATATTTTAAATCAGTTATACATACTTTTAAAAAATAAATATCCTGTTTATTCTACAGACATTGGCTATGCCATAAAAATATTAAGCAAGGACAGTAAAGCTGATCTCAAATCAATCTTTTTAGATACTGTTTATATTACATCAAAAAAAAAAGCTATAACCCCAAAAAGCAAATCCCAAAAACAATATATTGATGCAATAAGAAATTATGATATTGTATTTGGTATAGGTCCTGCCGGAACAGGTAAAACATACCTTGCCATGGCAATGGCTGTTTCAGCTTTAAAAAAAGAATCCGCAAGCAAAATTATACTTGCAAGACCGGCTGTCGAAGCCGGTGAATCCCTGGGGTTTTTGCCTGGTGATCTTGCTGATAAGATTGATCCGTATCTAAGACCTCTTTATGATGCTTTATACGATATGATAGGATTTGAAAAAGCATCAAATCTCATACAACAGGGAGTTATAGAAGTTGCGCCTTTAGCCTTTATGCGTGGCAGAACTTTAAGCAACGCATTTATTATACTTGATGAAGCCCAAAACACAACATCCGAGCAGATGAAAATGTTTTTAACAAGAATAGGAATGAACTCCCAGGCAATTATTACAGGAGATATAACCCAGACCGATCTTCCCTCAATAAAAGATTCAGGACTTATTGAAGCAAAAAACATACTCACTGGCATAAACGGTATTAAGATGGTCTTTTTTTCAAAAAATGATGTGATAAGACATAAATTAGTTAAACAGATAATTGAAGCATATGAGACAAAACAGCACCATGTATAAAATGACAAAATACAGCACTTTTAAAATTTAGCTTGACTTGATAATCCGCAGATAATATTTTTAAAAAGTCATGCAACTTAAAAATATAAATATTCCTTTAAAAAATTTTAGCAGAGAAAACAATCTTTTCTTTTGGATTTTGTTTATATGTTTATCTATATGCATATCTTTTATTGCAAGCACACGTCTCATATTAAACATACACAAATATAATATAGGAGATGTTGTAAAAAAAGATTTAAAAGCGCCAAGAGATTTTTATTACAAAGATTTTATTCAAACAAAAATAAAAAAAGAACATGCTGAAAAATCCGTTTTATTAATATATAATTTAAACAATAATATAAAAGAAAGTATAAAAAAAAGAGTCAACAATGCATTTTCTACATTTGCAAAACAACCGTTAAAAGCATATAAGAACCCAGCAAATCCCAAAAAAAACCAGAACAATATCCAACAAATAGAATATAATAGAGATACTTTTCAGAATTTACTTGAAATAAAAATAAAAAAAGAGACATTCCAGCTTCTTCAGAAAAAAAACTTCAGAAAAAAAACTTCATCACTGATTATTAAAATAACATCTCAAATTTTAGACAACGGCATTGTTGACAACAAAGAAAGCTTGCTAAAAGAATCAGACAAGGGAATATTTTTAATAAATCCTGATAATAATACTAAACAAAAAATTAAAAATGTGAAAACACTCTACTCCCTTGAACAGGCCAAAACCATGGTTAGAATAATAGGGCAGCCACTTCTTCTAAACTTAAATTACACAACAACAAACACAATCGTTAATATCTGCCAGCAGCTTCTTGTTCCAAATATAATTTTTGACCTTCAAAAAACAACTCAGCTTAAAGAGATAGCCAAAAATCAGGTAAAAACCATCCTTACAAAAATTAAAAAAGGCGAAATGCTCTTAAGAGAAGGAGAAATAGTAAACAGTCTCCAGCTTAATAAATTACAGTACTTAAATAAATTAAATGAACACAATGAACTGACAGTAAATAAAACCATAGGTATATTTTTTATTATCTTTGCCATATTTCTGACAAACTATTTTATTTATATCAAACAATATTTAACTAAATCTTACCTTTTTAACACCCACATGGTTTTTCTTACATCTATTTTAATTGTTTTTTGTCTGATAATAAAACTTACAGCATATTTATCTGAATCTTTAGCATTTTTAGAATTTGCAGACACAATGATTTACGGCATCCCCATAGCAGCCGCTTCTATGACAATATGTCTATTTCTTGGAATAAATGCAGCACTTCCCTTTGCCATTGTACTATCAATATGTGCAGCCATTATATTTAACGGAGATTTTAATGTTTTTATATACTATCTGTTAAATTGCTCAATGGGGGCATATTGGATGTTAAAATGTAAAGAGAGAAAAGTTTTTATTAAAGCAGGTCTCAAGCTTGGTTTATTAAATATTGTTCTTGCCTTTGCACTGCAGCTTTACAAAGTTGATCTTTCATGGTCCAATCTTCTTACTTCCTGGGCATTTGCATTAAGCGGAGGCTTAATGTCCGGAATTTTAACAGCCGGTATAGCTCCTTTAATTGAGCTCTCTTTTAATTATACTACAGATATCAAACTATTAGAACTTGCCAATCTTGATCAGCCGCTTCTAAGGCAGCTTATGTTAAAAGCCCCCGGAACTTACCATCACTCGTTAATTGTAGGCACTATGGTTGAAGCAGCCGCCTCTGAAATCGGTGTAAATCCACTTCTTGCAAAAACATGTGGATATTACCACGATATAGGAAAAATTGACAAACCCCTCTATTATATTGAAAATCAGCAAAATGGGAAAAACAGGCATGACAAACTCGCACCATCCATGTCCGCACTTATTCTCATTTCACATATTAAAAGAGGAGTCGAAATTGCTACCGAAAACAAATTAGGGAAACCTATAATAGACACAATCCAGCAACATCACGGCACAAGTCTTATTAAATATTTTTTTGACAAAGCAAAATTAATAAGAGGTGAAGATAATATCAACATAAATGATTTTAGATACCCGGGACCTAAACCCCAATCACGAGTTGCAGGACTTGTCATGATAGCAGATGTTATAGAAGCATCTTCAAGAACACTGGAAAACCCAACTCCGGCAAGAATCCAGGGGCACATACAACAGTTTATCAATAAAATTTTTTCCGATGAACAACTCAATCATTGCAATATTACATTAAATGACCTTCATAAAATCGCTAAAACCTTTAACAAAATTTTAAATGGCATTTATCACCACCGCATTGAATATACCGGCAATCCACAAAAATCACAAACATGGGACAGCAATGAAAATTCTGATAAACAATCAGCAAAAAAAATATCAGGTATCAATAAAAGCGATAAAAATGAAAACACAAGCCATCTTAAACGCCTTGGACAATCCTGATGCTGAACTCTCAATACTTCTTACAGATGATGCTTACATATCCATATTAAATGAAAAATATCGGAATAAAAAAAACTCTACTAATGTTCTTGCATTTGCCATGAAAGAAGGAGAATTTTCTGAAATTTCAGGAAATTTATTAGGCGATGTTGTAATCTCGTTAGAAACAGCAGAAAGAGAATCCAAAAAAATGAATGTCTCTATGGATATGCACCTTGTCAAACTTCTAATTCACGGTATTTTACACCTTTTGGGTTTTGACCATGAAAAATCAGAAGAAAAAGCATTAAAAATGGAATCAAAAGCTAAACAGATTTTATCTATAGCAGAGCAAATAAAAGAGACAATTGTATGATAAAAAAACAAAGCCCATAGCCTTCTTTCCTTAACAGGCTGTTACAAAATGGAAAATTTCTTCAAGTTCAAGGCAGAAAATTAATTTGACCGCAGGCATACCCATTGTCTTTCGAGGATCAAATTTATTTTCTAACGCAGAAATTGGATAAATTAGTGTTTTGTAACAGCCTGTTAACAACAAACATACGCTTTTAATATAAAAACGTGTTACCATTTAACTTTAAACTTATTAAAAAAAACAAAAGGATCTTATAAATGCCAACCCTATCTGTTAATATTGATCATATAGCCACTCTAAGGCAGGCAAGAAAAACCGACTATCCTGATCCTGCAGCTGCAGCTATTATAGCTCAGCTTGCAGGTGCACACGGTATTGTTGCTCATTTAAGAGAAGACAGACGTCACATAAACGACAGAGACATTAAACTGCTAAAAGAGATAGTTAACACAAAATTTATTTTAGAAATGGCAGCTACAAGTGAAATGATTGATATAGCCTTAGATATCCGTCCCGATCTAATAACACTTGTTCCTGAAAAGCGGCATGAATTAACCACAGAAGGCGGTCTAAACCTTCTTGTCAACAAAGACAACATGGCAGATGCTGTAAACACTCTTTTAAGCAGCAATCTTGATGTAAGTATTTTTATTGATCCTGATATAGAACAGATAAAAGAAGCTCATAAATTAAAAGTGGGTACCATAGAAATTCACACAGGTACATTCTGTGATGCAAAAAGCAAAGCCCTGCAAAAAAATGCTTTTAATAGAATAGTTAATGCAGCAAAACTTGCAAAAAAATTAAAATTAACAGTTAATGCAGGACACGGAATATGTTATAAAACAATACATGCCTTTAAAGGTTTATCTGAAATAGATGAGTTTAGCATAGGTCACAGTATAGTATCAAAAGCATCTCTAACAGGTATGGAAAAAGCAGTATCTCAGATGCTATCAATTATCAAAGAACTATAAGGAATTTAAAAATATGTATCTTGTAACCGCAAAGCAGATGCAGGAAATGGACAAATTTACCATTGAATCCTTTGGTATTCCAGGCAGAGTTCTTATGGAAAATGCAGGAAAAAGTTCTACTGAAATTTTTATTAACACTTTTAAAGATATCAAACAAAAAAAGATAGGAATTGCTGCCGGAAGAGGAAATAATGGAGGTGACGGCTTTGTTATGGCAAGATATCTTTTCAACAAAAAATTTGATGTAACAGTTTATCTTTTTTCTGAATCAGATAAAGTAGTTAATGATGCAAAATCAAATCTAAATCTGCTTTACAGACTTAAAATCCCTGTAATTAATATCTGCAACAAACAAGAACTAACAGACAATCATATATCTATGAAACATAAAAACATATGGATTGACGCAATTTTTGGTACAGGGCTTAATTCAGATGTTAGAGGTTTTTTTAAAGATGTAATAAATTATATCAACTCACTTGATAAACCCGTCTTTTCAGTTGATATTCCTTCAGGCATAAATTCAGATTCAGGAAAAATCTGTAAAACAGCTATAAAAGCATGTGCTACAGCTACATTTGGCCATGCTAAAATAGGCCATTTTATACATCCTGGATGTGAGTTTTCAGGAAAACTATCAATTGTTGATATTGGTATACCTGAGTTTGTAACAGAAAAATTTAAGCCCAAACACAACCTTATTACAGAAAAACTTATAAAAAACACTCTGCTGCCAAGAAAGCCTGATAAACACAAAGGAAACTACGGTCACCTGCTCATTGTCGCCGGATCATCAGGCAAAACAGGAGCATCCATATTAACTGCAAAAGGAGCATTAAAGACAGGAGCAGGACTTGTAACTCTTGCTATACCTGAAAGCTTAAATCCCATACTGGAAACAGCTCTTATTGAAGCCATGACTCTGTGCTTAAACGAAACAGACAATCACTGCATAGATGAAACAGCCTTTGATACAATAAAAATCAATTTATCAAACAAAAAATGCCTTGCAATAGGACCTGGCATTGGTACTGAAAACACCACAAAAAGATTAGTTAAAAAATTAATCTCTTTGTGTGAAATTCCCATGGTTATAGATGCAGACGGAATCAACTGCATAGCAGACAGCCCCGATATTTTAAAAACAGTTAAAGCACCTGTAATATTAACACCTCATCCTGGTGAAATGGCAAGGCTTATACAAACAGATACCAAAGACATTCAAAAAAACAGAGTATCATATGCAACAGGATTTGCTCAAAAACATAGTGTATATATTGTATTAAAAGGTGCAAAAACCATTATAGCAACACCATGTGGTAAAGTATATATTAATCCCTGTGGAAATTCCGGAATGGCATCTGGCGGAATGGGGGATGTTTTAACAGGCATAATTGCAGGACTTATAACTTCCGGATATTCTATTGAAGCTTCAGCATATACCGGAGTATATCTCCATGCAAAAGCAGCAGATAATATTTATAAAAACTGTACTCCTTTTGGTTATCTTGCTTCTGATTTAATACATTCTCTTTCTAAACAATTTAAAATATATATTAAAAACTAATGAAAAAAGATATATATATTAGAATTTCAAAATCATTACAAGAAACACTTTTAATAGGTAAAAAAATAGGTAAATCCATAGAGCAAGGTACTGTTATCTGCCTGTCAGGAGATCTCGGAAGCGGGAAAACAGCTCTTGTTCAAGGAATTGCAAAGGGACTGTCTGTTCCTGAAAAATACTATATTACAAGTCCCACATATAATATTATTAATCAGTATCCTGGGAAAATTCCTCTTTTTCACGCTGATCTGTATCGTATAAATAACAGTTATGAGCTTGAAGACATAGGATTTTACGAGATATTAAACAGTGAAAATATAGTTGCTATAGAGTGGGCGGAAAAACTAAAAAACGAGATCTCTTCAGACAGGATTGACATCCATATGCAAATATTAGATGATACATCAAGAAAAATTACAATAAAATTGTACAAAGAGAATCTAATTGATTTAAAGGAGTTGTGAAACATTGAAGGAGAAAAAATGGCACTAATTGTCCAAAAATACGGAGGGACATCTGTTGGAGACATTGATCGTATTAAAAATGTCGCAAAAAATATAGCAAAAGCATATGATAAAGGAAATGATGTTGTAGTTGTTTTATCTGCCATGGCAGGAGTAACAGACAGGCTTCTAAAACAGGCAGGTGTAATTACAAAGACACCTGAAAAACGAGAGCTTGATGTACTCTTATCCACAGGAGAGCAGACAACCGTAGCTCTTATGGCAATAATGCTAAACGACATGAATTATCCTGCAAAATCTTTACTTGGTTTTCAGGCTGAAATTATTACAAATCGTAATTCATGTAATGCAAGAATTAAGAATATAAATGCAGATAGAATAAATGAATTTATTAAAAAAAAATATATAGTTATAATAGCTGGTTTTCAGGGAATAGACATAAAAAAAGATATTACAACTCTTGGCAGAGGAGGGTCAGATACATCAGCAGTTGCCATAGCAGCAGCCATTAATGCTGATATGTGTGAAATATATACTGATGTTAAAGGGATATATACAGCTGATCCAAATATTTGCAAAAAAGCCCGAAAATTAGATGAGATTTCATATGATGAAATGCTTGAAATGTCGAGCCTTGGTGCAAAAGTTCTACAAATAAGATCAGTAGAATTTGCAAAAAAATATCAGGTCCCGGTTCATGTCAGATCATCTTTTAATATGGAGGATGGAACGTTGGTTGTTAATGAAAATCAAAACATGGAAAAGCTATCTGTATCCGGTATTACATGCAATAAAAATGAAGCGAGAATAACATTAAAAAAAGTCCCGGACGCACCAGGCTTTGCAGCTAAATTATTCACGCCTCTTGCAAATGCAGATATTCTTGTTGATATGATCATTCAAAATACAAGATCAAGTGGAAAAACAGACCTGACATTTACTGTAGCAAAAAAGGATTTTGAAAAAGCTGTATCTCTTTCTAAAATTGTTGCAAAAGAATTAAATGCATCTGAAGTATTAACTGCAAAAAACATTGCAAAAGTCTCTGTTACCGGCGTAGGCATGAAAAGTCATTCTGGTGTAGCATCTACAATGTTTTCTGCACTTGCAAAAGAAAACATCAACATAAGATTAATAAGTACCTCAGAAATCAGAATTTCATGCGTTATAGAAGAAAAATACGCAGAACTTGCATTACGGGTTTTACATACTGCCTTTGG